>NZ_JBSFZS010000050.1:0-58184 GCF_053600395.1 Streptomyces sp. NPDC005070
CTCCGGCGTTTGAGGAGCGGGGGTCCGGGGGCAGCGCCCCCGGGTACGGGACGGGTAGGGGCGGAGGGGGCGAAAGAAGTCCGTGCTCAGCCGATACGCCGGGCCCCCGCCGAGGGAACCGCCGGGAACACCCGGGGAGCGGTGAAGCCCGCCGCGGCGAACGCTTCCGTGACCGCCTTGGTGACCGTGTCGACGTCGGCGGCTTCGAGCAGCACGACAGCGGACCCCCCGAACCCACCCCCCGTCATCCGCGCCCCGAGGGCCCCCGCGGAGTTCGCCGCCGAAACCGCGAGATCCAGCTCGGCGCACGAGATCCGCAGATCGTCACGCAGCGAGGCGTGACCGTCCGTCAGGACCGGCCCGATCGCCCGGACCTCCCCCGCGTCCAGCAGGGAGACGACCCGGTCCACCCGGTGGTCGTCGGAGACGACATGGCGGACATAGCGACGGACGCGTTCGTCGGAGAGACGGGCGAGCGCCGCGTCGAGCTCCTCGTAGGGGACATCGCGCAGATGGGACACCCCGAGCTGCCGCGCCCCCTCCTCGCAGCCCGCACGCCGCTCGGCGTACGCCCCGTCGCCGAGCGCGTGCTTCACCCGGGTGTCGACGACGAGGAGTTCGAGGCCCTGGGAGGCGAGGTCGAAGGGGATCTGGCGGATGGAGAGGTCACGGCAGTCGAGGTGCAGGGCGTGGCCCTCGGTGCAGCACGCCGACGCCGTCTGGTCCATGACCCCGCAGGGCACGCCGACGAAGTCGTTCTCCGCGCGCTGGGCGAGCCGTGCCAGCTCGGGCCGGGTGAGCCCGAGTCCGTACAGCTCGTCGAGGGCGAGGGCGGTGACGACCTCCAGGGCCGCCGAGGAGGACAGCCCGGCGCCGGTGGGGACCGTGGAGGCCAGGTGGATGTCCGCGCCGACGACGGCGTGTCCTGCCTCGCGCAGCGCCCACACCACACCCGCCGGATAGGCGGCCCAGCCGGTGTCCGACCGGGGCGTCAGTTCGTCGACGCGCAGCTCGACGACGGGTCCTTCGATGTCCGCGGAGTGCAGCCGCAGCACTCCGTCGGACCGGCGGGACACCGCCGCGACCGCCGTGTGCGGCAGCGCGAACGGCATCACGAACCCCTCGTTGAAGTCCGTGTACTCGCCGATCAGGTTGACCCGGCCGGGCGCCGCCCAGACTCCCTCGGGCGCGGCGCCGTACAGCTCCTCGAAGCCCTCACGTACCCCACGTACCCCCACCTGCTCCACCCGCTCCACCCGCTATCCCTTCGCTGTGTTCTGTGCGAACTCCCACGCGTCCGCGACGATCCCCGCGAGATCCGCGCGGGACGGGTTCCAGCCGAGCCGCTCCCGGGCGGTCTCGGCCGAGGCGACCAGGACCGCCGGGTCCCCGCCGCGGCGCGGTGCCACGACCTCGGGGATCGGGTGTCCGGTCACCCGGCGCACCGTCTCGATGACCTCGCGGACGGAGAAGCCGTTGCCGTTGCCGAGGTTGCAGATCAGGTGCTCGCCGGGGGTCGCTGCCGAAAGGGCCAGCAGGTGCGCCTCGGCGAGGTCCGCGACATGGATGTAGTCGCGGACGCAGGTGCCGTCCGGCGTCGGGTAGTCGTCGCCGAAGACGGAGATCGCTTCGCGGCGGCCCTGCGCGACCTGGAGGACCAGCGGGATGAGGTGCGACTCGGGGTCGTGCCGCTCGCCGCTCTCGCCGTAGGCGCCGGCCACGTTGAAGTAGCGCAGCGAGACGGCGCCGAGTCCGTGCGCCGCGGCCTCGCCGGTGATCATGTGGTCGACGGCGAGCTTGGAGGCGCCGTAGGGGTTGGTGGGCCGGGTCGGCGCGGACTCCACGATCGGGGTGGTCTCGGGTTCGCCGTAGGTCGCGGCGGTGGAGGAGAAGACCAGCGTGCGCACTCCCGCGTCGCGCATCGCGGCGAGCAGGGCCATGGTGCCGCCGACGTTGTTGTCCCAGTACTTCTCGGGCTTGACCACGGACTCGCCGACCTGCGAGAACGCGGCGAAGTGCAGGACGGCGTCGTACGAGGGGTCCAGCCACTTGGCGGCGTCGCGGATGTCGCCCTCGACGAAGGCGGCACCGGCGGGCACGCCCTCGCGGAAGCCCGTCGAGAGGTTGTCGAGGACGGTGACCTCGTGGCCCGCCTCGATCAGGTGGCGCGCGACCACGCTGCCCACATAGCCGGCTCCACCCGTGACCAGGTACTTCCCACTCATGAACTCGCTACCTCTCGCAGTCGCTGAGCCGCGGATTCCGGCGGCACGTCGTTGATGAACACGTTCATGCCGGACTCGGAACCCGCGAGGAACTTCAGCTTGCCGGAAGTGCGGCGAATGGTGAAAAGCTCGAGGTGGAGCGCGAAGTCGTCCCGGTTGACGCCTTCGAACTCCTCCAGCGGGCCGAAGGGAGCCTGGTGCCACGCCGCGATGTACGGCGTCGGCGGCTCTCCGGCCCCTTCCTCTCCACCGTCCCCCGCGTCGAAGATCCGGTCGAAGCGTCTCAAGAGTTCCAGATAGACCTGGGGGAATTCTGTGCGCGCGTCCTCGTCGAGGCCGAGCAGGTCGGGCACACGGCGGCGCGGGTAGAGGTGGACCTCGTAGGGCCAGTGGGCGGCGTACGGGACGAAGGCGACCCAGTGGTCGCTCGACAGGACGACGCGCGAGCCGTCGGCGATCTCCCCCGCGAGGATCTCGTCGAACAGATTCGCCCCGCCGGTCGCCTCCTTGTGCGCGGCGAGCGAGCGCAGCATGAGGGCGGTACGCGGCGTGGTGAAGGGGTAGCCGTAGATCTGCCCGTGCGGGTGACCGAGCGTCACGCCGATCTCGGCGCCGCGGTTCTCGAAGCAGAAGACCTGCTGGACGGAGGGCAGATGGGAGAGTTCGGCGGTGCGGTCCGTCCAGGCCTCCAGGACGAGGGCCGCCTGTGCCTCCGTCAGGTCCGCGAAGGACGCGTCGTGGTCGGAGGTGAAGCAGACGACCTCGCAGCGGCCGGAGTCGCCGGCCAGCGAGGGGAAGCGGTTCTCGAACACGACGACGTCGTACGAGGAGTCGGGGATCTCGCTCAGCCGGTCGCCCGAGGACGGGCACAGCGGGCACTCGTCGGCCGGGGGGTGGTAGATGCGCCCCTGGCGGTGCGAGGCGATCGCGACCGAGTCGCCGAGCAGCGGGTCGCGGCGCACCTGAGAGGTGGTGACGGTCGGATCGAGCGGACGCCGGTCCACCGCGTCGCGCACCTGGTCGTCGCCCGCGTCGTAGTAGATGAGCTCACGACCGTCGGCGAGCCGGGTCGAGGTCTTCTTCACAGTCGGACTCCCCATCAACACCCGATCAAACCTTCAAACATAACCCAACACAACAAACCACAAGCCACCACCACAGTCAACGTCACAATCAAACAAAGGACACCATCGGAAGGGCGTATTTCCTGAATGTGGAGGCATGCGTCCCGCTCCGACTGGTTCACGCGACGAAGCGAGTTCTGATGCAGTCCCCCACACATCCGCCCCAACCGGGCACCCTGCTCGCCGCCGAGCTGCGTCTCCCCACGAACGCACTCGACTACACAATCCTCGGCATCTACTTCGTGGTCGTCCTGGGCATCGGCTTCGCGGCCCGCCGCTCGGTGCGGACGAGCCTCGACTTCTTCCTGTCCGGGCGCTCACTGCCGGCCTGGATCACCGGCCTGGCGTTCATCTCGGCCAACCTGGGCGCCACCGAGATCCTCGGCATGGCCGCCAACAGCGCGCAGTACGGCGTCTACACCGTGCACTGGTACTGGATCGGCGCCATCCCGGCGATGGTCTTCCTGGGCCTGGTGATGATGCCGTTCTACTACGGCTCCAAGGTCCGCTCGGTCCCCGAGTTCCTGCTCCTGCGCTTCGACAGGTGGGCGCACCTGCTGAGTTCTGTCCTGTTCGCCTTCGCCGCCGTCCTCATCGCCGGCGTCAACCTCTACTCGCTCGCGATCGTGGTCGAGGCGCTGCTCGGCTGGCCGCAGTGGGTGGCGATCGTGGTCGCCGGGTTCTTCGTCCTGGCGTACATCACCCTCGGCGGTCTGTCCTCCGCGATCTACAACGAGGTGCTCCAGTTCTTCGTGATCCTGGCGGCCCTGATCCCGATCGCCGTGCTCGGCCTGCACCGGGTGGGCGGCTGGGACGGTCTGACCGACTCCCTCGACAAGACCCACGGCGCCGACTTCACGACGGCCTGGGGCGGTACGGGCATCGGCAGCGCCAACCCGCTCGGCGCCAACTGGCTGACCATCGTGCTCGGCCTCGGCTTCGTGCTGTCCTTCGGCTACTGGACGACGAACTTCGCCGAGGTGCAGCGCGCGCTGTCGGCCAAGAATCTCTCGGCGGCCCGGCGCACCCCGCTGATCGCGGCCTACCCGAAGATCTTCATCGTGTTCCTGGTGATGATCCCGGGCCTGGTGGCGGCCGTCCTGGTCCCGAAGATCGGCACCCCCGGCTCGGATCTCCAGTACAACGACGCGATCCCCTATCTGATGCAGGAGTTGCTGCCGAACGGTGTCCTCGGCATCGCGGTGACCGGTCTGCTGGCCGCGTTCATGGCGGGCATGGCGGCCAACGTCTCGTCCTTCAACACGGTCTTCACGACCGACATCTGGGCGAAGTACGTGATCAAGGGCCGCGAGGACTCCTACTACGTGCGCTTCGGCCGGCTGATCACGGTGATCGGCGTCCTGGCGTCGATCGGCACGGCCTTCCTGGCCTCGTCCTTCTCCAACATCATGAGCTACCTCCAGACGCTCTTCTCCTTCTTCAACGTGCCGATGTTCGCGGTCTTCATCGTCGGCATGTTCTGGAAGCGGGCGTCGGTGAAGTCGGGCTTCTGGGGCCTGCTGGCCGGCACGACGGCCGCGATGGTGAACTACTTCGTCTTCTACAAGCAGGGCATCATCGGCTTCCCCTCCGACCAGGGCGCCAACTTCGTCTCCGCGATCGTCGCCTTCGTGGCCGGTGGCGTGGTGATGGTCGGGGTCTCGCTCTTCACCGCCCCCAAGCCCGCGCGGGAGTTGGAGGGCCTGGTCTACGGCACGGTGTCCCCCGGCATGGCCGAGCCGCCCGCCGCCGGTGACGACGCCTGGTACCGCAGGCCGGCGCTGCTGGGCTGGGGCGCCGTGATCCTGGCCGCCGTCTGCTACATCCCGTTCTCGTTCTGACCTCGTTCCGACGAGTCCCGGCCCACTCCGACGAGGGAGAAGAAGGAAACCATGTCCGACTATTCGGAAAGCGACGCGCAGCGCGAGGTCTCGGACCTTGAGAAGCAGTCCGCGACCGCCGCCCGCCTGTTCGACATCCGCCGCATCATCGGCGGCCTGTTCGTGATCTACGGAGTCATCGTCACCATCGCCGGCATCACGGCCTCCGACGCCGACCTCGCCAAGGCCGGCGACATCAACATCAACCTCTGGACAGGCCTCGGCATGCTGGCCCTCGGCCTGTTCTTCCTGGCCTGGCTGTGGCTGCGCCCGCTCCCGGCCCCGACCCCGGAGACCCCGGCCGAGGAGCACGCTCCGCCGAAGGCCTGACTCCCGCACCCGGGGCCGAAGTTCCCGGCGAACTCCGGCCCCGGCGCCGGAAAGGCGCCCGG
Source organism: Streptomyces sp. NPDC005070 (assembly GCF_053600395.1). Taxonomy (NCBI): domain Bacteria; kingdom Bacillati; phylum Actinomycetota; class Actinomycetes; order Kitasatosporales; family Streptomycetaceae; genus Streptomyces; species Streptomyces sp. NPDC005070. The sequence continues at coordinate 5,622 of NZ_JBSFZS010000050.1, forward strand.
ACCTGGCCCTTTACGTCGCCACACCTCTGTGATCTCCTTCGCCGGGACAGGTACGGACGGCCTCTGGGGAGGGGCCGTGGGGCAGGGGAGAGTCAGCGATGCGCACCGCCGCAGCGGAAACAGTTCAGCCATGTCCGGAGTGCGGGGCCGAGATCCGGTGCGACGCCCGGTTCGTCACGTGGTGCGCGGCCTGTGACTGGAACATCGACCCGGGACGGCCGGAGGAGAAGCAGGGACGGCTCGCCAGGGCCCGACGTGCCCTGGCGCAGCGGCACGGTGAGCGACTGCTGGCGGAGCTGAACTCCGGCGGGAACCTGAGGGCCCGACGCGATCCCTCGGCCGTCCTCGCCGTCGCGGTCGCACTCGTCGTCCACGCCCTGACCCTGGCCGTGACCGCGGGAGGCGTCTGGCTCCTCGTCCGGGGATGGGGCGGCTGGGGAATGGTCCCCGGAGCGATCCTGCTCGCCCTGGGATGGTCGCTGCGGCCCCGGTTCGAACGGCTGCCGAAGAACACCCCCGTCCTGCGCCGTGCCGACGCGCCCGAACTCTTCGCCCTCGTCGACGAGGTCGCCCGCGTGGCCGGCACCCGCGGGGTCGACGCGATCGCCGTCGACGCCGAGGCCAACGCGGGCGTGGAGAGTTACGGCGTGCGGGGGCGCCGGCTCCTCACCCTGGGACTGCCTCTGTGGGAAGGCCTCACACCGCAGCAGCGGATCGCGCTGCTGGGCCACGAAATGGGCCACTACGTCAACGGGGACACCCGTCACGGCACGGTCGTCGCAGCCGCCTTCCGTTCGCTGACCATCTGGCACTACTACTTCCAACCGGTCGACCGCGAGCCGCTGGACGACTCCGGCGCGCTCAAGCTCCTCCTCAATCTGCTCTACGTCCTGCCCCGTCTGCTCGTCCGCGGCGTCCTGACGCTCCTCGACCAACTGACCCTGCGCGCCACTCAGCGGGCCGAATACCTCGCCGACCGCGTCGCCGCCCGAGCCGGGTCCACCCAGGCAGCGCTGGAACTCATGGATGGGCTGCTGATCTCGGATTCAGCCGCCGTGACACTCCGACGCGAGGTCAACCGCGCCGCCCTGAGCGGCCCGCGCGGCAGGCAGCAGACCACCGCCTGGGCGGAGGAACTGTGGGAACGCCTCGCCGCGGACCTGGCGTCGGTTCCGGACCACGAGCGCGAACGTCTGCGCAGGGTCGGCGTACTACGGGGCCACAGCGTCGACGCGGCCCACCCCCCGACCCATCTGCGCCACGCGTGCCTGCTCATCGGAGATGCCGTGCCCCCGGCGGTCGTGTCCGACGACGAGCGGGAGCGCCGGATCGCCGAGGAACTGGCCGACGCGCGCACGGCGATGGCCCGGCAGATCCTCCGGGACGGCTGCTGACGAGCTAGGCGGCGGCCAGCTCGCACCAGACGTACTTGCCGGTGTCGCCGCCCTGGCGCAGCGGATGCCAGCCCCAGTCGTCGGCGCAGGCGCGGACCAGGACCAGACCCCGGCCCGCTTCGGCGTCGGAGGTGACCGGCAGATCGTACGGCGGGGGCAGCGGGCTCGCGTCCCAGGCTCCGATCCGCAGCACCCCGCCCCGCCAGGCCAGCCGCAGGGCCGCGGGGCCCTTCGTATGCCGTACGGCGTTGGAGACCAGCTCCGCCGCCAGCAGCTCGGCGAGGTCCGCGAGACGGATCAGGCCGTGCAGGGTCAGGACCAGGCGAACGGTACGACGGCAGACGGTGACGGCTCGGGTGTCGTGGGGGATGTGCAGGGAGTAGGTCCAGGGTTCATGTGCAGACATGGCTGAACTCCGGTTCGAGTGTGGGGAGTCGAGAGTTCGCTGGGGGCGCGGGCGGTGGCCGTGTCACAGCCGCCGTGGCAGGACGGAGTGGTGCGCTTCCGGGTACCCCGAGGTTCCGCAGCGTGTGCGTCGCATCACTGACGGTAGGGTAGGAATTCCTACCCCTGCAACCCTCACGCGTAATCTGGCACCCGAACGGGGAGGGCAACCCCGCCCGTTTTCAGGGTCCTTGAGGAGGCGGCACTGGATGACGATGCGGAATCAGCCGACGGCACGGCAGGTACGCCTGGGCACCGAACTGCGCCGACTGCGGGAAGCCGCGGGCAAGTCCGCGCGGGAAGTGGCAGGGCTGCTCGGCTCCAGCTCGACCCACATGAGCCAGATCGAAGCAGGCAGCTCGGGTATCAACGAGGAACGTCTGCGCAGGCTGGTGGCTCACTGCGCTTGTGCGGACGGGGAGTTGATCGACGCCCTCGTCGGGATGGCAGCGGACCGTACGAGAGGCTGGTGGGAGGAGTACCGAGGCGTGCTGCCCACCTCGTTTCTCGACTTGTCCGAGCTCGACCACCACGCGGCGTTCCGCCACGACGTGGCCGTCATTCACGTTCCGGGACTTCTGCAGACGGAGGACTACGCGCGCGCCCTCTTCTCGTACATGGCGCCCGAACTCCCTCGGAGCGAGGTGGACGCCCGGGTGAGCCACCGGATGAAGCGTCGCGTGGTCATCGACCGGCCCGACCCGATCAGCTACGAGGCCGTAATCCATGAGGCCGCGCTACGGATCCGTGTGGGCGACCGTGCGGTCGCGCGAGCCCAGTTGGAAGGCATCCTGGAGCACTCGGAATCGGAGCACGTCACCGTTCGAATCATCCCCTTCGATGTGGACGGCTTCGCCGGCGCCGGCAGCGCGATGGGCCATCTCGGAGGTCCCGTGCACCGTTTGGACACCGTCGTACGCGACGCGCCACACGGCACCGGGTTCATCGACTCCGAGGCCCAACTGGCCCACTTCCGAGCACTCTTCCGTAGGGTTGAGGAATCGTCACTGAGCCCCGGGCGCTCGCGCGACTTCATCCGCAAGCTGGCGAAGGAACTGTGAGGCAACGTCATGACCAACCCCGCCAACTGGCAGAAGTCCTCCTTCTCCGGCGGCGGTGAGGGCAACGACTGCCTCGAACTCGCCGCCACCCCCAGCCTCGTCCACCTCCGTGAGAGCGACACCCCGGACACCCGTCTCTCGACCGCCCCGGGCGCCCTTGTCCACCTCCTGAACCACATACGGAACGGGATCGACGGGGAAGGATGACCCCATGACCGACAAACTCACTGTCAGTGTTCTCGGCACCGGCATCATGGGGGCCGCCATGGCCCGGAATCTCGTGCGGGCCGGGCACGATGTGCGGGTCTGGAACCGTACCCGGGACAAGGCCGAGCCGCTGGCCGCCGACGGCGCGCACGTCGCGGACACCCCGGAGGAGGCCGTGCGGGGCGCCGACGTCGTCCTGACCATGGTCCACGACGGCCCGGCCGCCCTCGACGTCATGCGCCAGGCCGCACCCGGGCTGCGCGCGGGGGCCGTCTGGGTGCAGTCCACGACCGCCGGGACCGAAGCCCTCGGCGAGCTCGCCGAGTTCGCCGGCACGCACGAGCTCCCCTTCTTCGACGCACCCGTCCTCGGGACACGCGCACCCGCCGAGGCCGGGCAGCTCACCGTGCTCGCCGCCGGCCCGAGCGCGGCCCGCGACACCGTGACGCCCGTCTTCGACGCCGTCGGCGCCCGTACGGTGTGGACCGGCGAGGACGGCGCGGCGGGCAGCGCCACCCGGCTCAAGCTCGTCGCCAACAGCTGGGTCCTCGCCGCCACCGCCGCGACCGGGGAGGTGCTCGCCCTGGCCAAGGGCCTCGGGGTGGACCCGGAGGACTTCTTCGGCCTCATCGCGGACGGGCCGCTCGACATGGGCTATCTGCGCGCCAAGGCCAGCCTTGTCCTGGAGGACCGGCTGTCCCCGGCCAGCTTCGCCGTCACCACGGCCGAGAAGGACGCCCGCCTGATCGTGCGGGCGGGGCAGCGGCACGGCGTGCGCCTCGACGTGGCCGAGGCCGCCGCCGAACGCTTCGGCCGCGCCGGCGCCCTCGGTCACGGGGACGAGGACATGGCCGCCGCGTACTTCGCGAGCTTCGAGGAGGGGAAGCCCCCCTCCTCGTAGCACCGTCGACTCGTGGACGCGTCGAGCCCGTATGTCTCAGCGGGTGGTGTCCATGGGGCCGTGGGGACTCTGGGCCGGGATCGGGCCCGCGCGGTCCAACAGGCCGGTGCGGGCCGCGAGTGCCGCCGCTTCCAGGCGGGAGCCCACACCCAGTTTCATCAGGACCCGCTGGACGTGGGTGCGGGCCGTGGACGGGGCGATGCCCATTCCGGCCGCGATGAGCCGGGTGTCCTCGCCGTCGGCGACGCGCACCAGGACCTCCACCTCGCGGGGTGTGAGCATCTGGAGCAGCCGCTGGCCCTCGTCGTCGGGCTGGGCGGCGGGATTGAGCAGTTCGCTGAAGGCGCCCTGGAGCAGTTGCGGGGCCACGGCCGCCTCGCCCGCCCTCGCCTTCATGATCGCGCGCTCGACACCCTCGATGCGCTCGTCATGGCGTACGTAGCCGGAGGCGCCGGCGGCGAACGCGGCGGCGATCCCACGCGGGTTCGGCACCGGTCCGAGCACCAGGACGGCCACCTGCGGACGCTCCCGCTTGATCCGCACCACCGGGTCGAAGATCCCCGGCTCGGCGGGTGTCGCCGTGCCGATCAGGCACACCTCGGGTGCCCGTGTGATCACCAGCTCCGCCGCCCCCGCGGCGGGCGCCGCCGCGGCGAGCACCCGGTGCCCGCGCAGCTTCAGAGCCGAGGCCAACGCCTCGGCGAGCAGTCGGTGGTCGTCGACCACCATGAGCCGGACTCCCATCAGGCAACCCCCCAGTCCCCCCGAGCATCCCCACTGGTTCCCCGTGGAAAGGAGCCCCCCGGCTCTCCATCCCCCGGAAGCTACACGCTTGTTCGACGTTGCGCTTCCCCTACTGGAGAGAAGTGCCCCGGAATATCGAAATCCCACCCAATAGGAAGTGATGCGGGGTACGCGTACGGCCCCGGCCCTGAACAGGGACGGGGCCGCACACGGTGTTTCGGCCCGAACAAATCAATCCGGGGAAACGATCACCGCATTCTTTCGAAGATGATCACTTTGGTTCACTCGAAAGGTGACGGTTACTTCGTTCCGAAGGCGATCGCCAGGTACGCCTTGTCCGTCGCGGAGGTCGGCTTGTCCGCGTAGACCTGGGACATGTACAGCCTGCCGTCGGCGTAGAGGATCTCGGCGTAGTCGGGGAGCATGCTCGACTCCGCGTCACGCGTCGACTGGGTGGCCGGGTTCTCCATCAGCGTCGTCTCCTTGAAGGAGGTTCCGTCGATGCTGACGATCTGCCCGCCCTTGTCGTACGGCGGCCGCTTGTACGCGAGGAGGCTGGTGCCGTCCATGCGCAGCGGGGTGATGCTGTAGCCGTCACCCGCGTCCGCGCGCTGGCCGGTCTGCTTCCCGGTGGCCAGGTCGAAGGCGACGATCTCGTTGGTCCGGCTGTAGTCACCGGAGCCGTCGTGCTCCTCGGTCGGGATGTACAGCTTGTCGTTGCCGACGGCGAGCGACTTGCAGAACTCGATCTTGGTGATGCCGTCGCACTTGGCCGCGTACGTCTTGCCGGGGGCCGAGATCTTCGCCCGCAGCTTGCCGGTCTTGTTGTCGATGGAGAAGAAGTCCGAGATGCCGCTGCCGTCACCGGCCGAGTCGCCGACGTCGGCCGCCACGACCAGCGGGTCGGTGGAGACGACGCTGGCATACTCGATGCCGGGCGACATCTTGTACTCGGAGATCACCTTCCCGGACTTCGGGTCGATGCTCTGGATGTGGAGCTGGCGCGTGCTGCCGTACTCGCCGCACTTGCGGACCGCGACCAGCTTCGCGCCGCCGCCGTAACCGGAGTCGTAGCAGCTGTCGCCCGTCTTGGGCGCCCACAGCGCCTTGCCGGTGGAGATGTCGAACGCTCCGCCGCCACCCGTGCTGCCCGCGGCGACCGTGTTCCCGCTGATCGTCACGTTGTCGAGGTTGATCTCCTGGTCACCGGACTTGATCGTCCGGGTCCAGAGCTTGGCGCCCGCGTCGAGATCGATCGCGGCGAGCTGGCTGCATCCGTGCGAGGGCTGCGCCTTGGTGGGCATGGCCGGCTCGTAGATGATCGCCGAGCGGTTGGCGTCCGTGCTGTGCAGGCTGGCCTGGCACACCGGGCCGGGGAGCTTGATCGTCCAGGTCTTGGCGCCGGTCTTCGGGTCGTAGCCGTTGATCTCGGCGTTGCCGGTCTTGGCGTACACCTTGTCGGTGAGCCAGGAGCCGGACGTGGTCACGCTGGTGATGTCCTTCGGCACGGCCGGAGCGGGGATCTGGAAGAGCAGGTCGGAGTTGGTGTTCGCCGGCGCCTTCTCCCCGCCGTCGGTGCCCTTCTTGTCACCGCCCTTGTCGTCGCCGTTCCCGCCGGTGACGCCGCCCGATTTCCCGACGTCGTGCTTGTTGCCCCCGTCGGAGCGCTGCGAGTACACGATTCCGGTGCCGACGATCAGAGCGACGGCCACCACGGCCGCCACGATGATGAGCACCTGGCTGTTGATCTTCCGGCCGCCGCTCCCCTGCGGGGCCTGGGGCTGCATCGGCATGGTCTGCGGCTGCGGGTAGCCGTACGGGCTCGGCTGTCCGGCGGCGCCGTACGGGGGCTGCGGCTGGCCCGGAGCACCGTACGGAGCCTGCGGCTGGCCCGGGTAGCCGTAGCCCGGCTGGCCCGGGGGCGGCGTCTGCGGATAACCGTACGGCTGCTGCGGGGACGCCGGCGGGGGCGTCTGGGGGTAGCCGTAGCCGGGGCCCGCGGCGGCGGGCGGAGGGGTCGGCGGACCGAAACCGCCGGCGGGCTGCTCCTGCGGGGCGCCGAAGCCCTGCGCGGGCGGGTCCTGCGGCGCGCCGAAACCGCCGGGCTCGGGGTCTGCCCCGCCCGGACTCTGCTGAGAGCCCGGGGACGGTTCCTGCGGTGCGCCGAAGCCCTTCGGGGGCTCGTTCGGCGGCGGGGGCGGCTGACTCATGACGTGAATACCTCGGAATGCGAAGGGACGGCGGGCCTGTGCGCGTGCGGGACGCGACGGAACGGGGCGGAGGCGTCGGTCACTTGCCGTAGGCCAGCATCAGCTTCTCCTTCGCCTCGTCGTTGCCCGTCAGCCGGGTCGTGGAGATGTAGAACCGTCCGTCCACGAAGTCGACGGCCTTGGAGTAGAAGCCGGCCTCGATGGCCGCGGTGCCCTGCGGATTCTGGAGCAGCTTCGTGGGCGTGTGGCCGGTGCCGCCCGTCGGGATCGACACGACGCGGCCGCCCCCGTCGTACGACGCCTCGACGTAGGCGATGAGCGCGCCGCCGTCCGTCCTCATCGGCATCATCGTCGCGTCCGTCGGGGACTTGACGCGCCACTTCTCCTTGCCGGTCGCGAGGTTGAACGCGACGACCTCGTTGGGGCCGGTCTTCGCCTCGGTCGGCAGATAGAGCGTGTCGGCGTCGGCGACGGCACCGAAGCAGCCCGCCAGGTCGCGGTCGAGGATCGCGAAGCCGCACTCGGGAGCGAAGCCGTCGTCACTGCTGAGCTCGGAGCGCAGGTCGCCGTTGTCCTTCAGGACGGTGATGTTCACCTTCTTCTTCGCGTCGTTCGTCAGGTAGAGCACGACCGGGTCCACGGAGTAGGCACGCCCGACCCGCCAGCCCTTGGGGATCTTCTTCGTCCAACGGGCCTTGCCGGTGGCCGGGTCCAGCTCCTGCACCTCGTCGTGCTCGGTGCTGCTGCCGGCCCCGCAGGACGAGACGGACAGCAGCTTGGAGCCGCCCGCGAATCCCGCCGGGTAGCAGCCGGAGCCGTACTTCTTCTTGTCCCACAGCTTCTTGCCGCCGGCGACGTCGTACGCCGTTCCCGACATCGAACGGCCGACCGTCAGCGTCTCCCCGGTGATGGACAGTTCGAGCGAGATCGTGCTGTCGAACAGGTCGCCTTCCGCGACCTGCGCGGTCCAGCCCTTGGCCCCGGTGTTCAGGTCGATCTGCTGGAGCTGGTTGCACTTCGCGCTGCTGGCGGAGCCGCTCATGTAGGCGATGACGACCTTGTCGTCGGCCGTCTTCTGCGGGGTGACCGCGCAGATCTTCTGCGGGAAGGTCAGCGCGGGCCAGGCGGGCTTGCCGTCGCTCACGTCGAACGCGAAGAGCTGCTTGTACGCCGCCTTCACCGCTGCCTTGCCGGTGATCCACATCCCGGGAGCGTCCGCGCCCGAACCGGGCGCGTCCGGCGCCGACTTGTACCAGAGGACCTTCGCCTCGCCCGCCTTGCGGCCGGCGTTCAGGTCGTCGTTCTCCTCGCCGCCGTCACCACTGCCGTCACCGGGGTTGGCCGGATCGTCCGAGGCGGGCGCGGACGCGGACGGGCTGTGGCTCGGGCTCTCCTTGGCGACGGGCTTCTTGTCGTCACCACCGCTGGTGACGGCCCAGACGGTGCCGCCGACGACGAGCAGACCGGCCACCGCCGCGGCGATGACGAGCGCGGGCTTCCCCTTGAACGGGTTCTTCGAGCCGCCGCCGGGACCGCCGGGCTGCGGAGTGCCGGGTCCGCCCGGGTAGGGCGCCTGCGGCGGATAGCCGTACCCCTGCTGCTGCCCGTATCCGTGCGGCCCGGGCTGTCCGTAGGGGCCCTGCTGCTGTCCGTACGGGCCGGGCTGCTGCGGCTGTCCGTACGGGCCCGACTGGGTGTAGGGCCCGGGCTGTTGCGGGTATCCGTAGCCGGGCTGCGGGGGTCCGGCGGGCGGGGTGTTCTGGGGCGCGGGCGCCTGGGGCGGCTGCGCGGGAGGAGGGGGCGTGCCCTGCGGCGCGGGAGGCGTGTTCGGGGGCGTGCTCTGCGGCGCGCCGAATCCCCCCTGCGATCGCGGGTCCGGCGAGGCGCCGGCACCACCCGTCGGCTGGTCCTGCGGTGCTCCGAAACCGCCCTGCGGTGGCTGACTCGGCGGCTGACTCATCAGCGCGTCCCCCTCTTCACTGATGTGACCCCTCCACCGGCGGCGCCCGATTCGCGCCTCGTCCGGTGGATCTCAGACTGTTCTCAGACCGCTCTTTCTATCACTCCGGGGGGCGCGGGCAGGGGGTCGGTGCGCGCCCTGTTCCCAAGGGAGGACCGGGCTGTGATGCCGCCGTTACGCGTCTTCACGCGCCCTTCACGCCGGGCGCGTGAGGCGAGTTCACCGGCCCGGGACGGCCACCGTAAGGGGCGCTTCAGGCAACTCGGGGGCGCTCGGGGGCACTTGCGCGCCCTTCGCGCGGGCCGTACACGCCGGACGCGTGCGCCGGGCGTGCGATGCCTCCGCGCCCGGGAGGCACCGCACGTCGTACGAGGGGCGGTTGCCCCTCCACCTCACGCGTCTTCCGCCAGCTCCAGCCAGCGCATTTCCAGTTCCTCCCGCTCGCCCGCCAACTCGCGCAGTTCGGCGTCGAGTTGGGCGACCTTGCCGAAGTCGGTGGCGTTGTCGGCGATCTGGGCGTGCAGCTTCGTCTCCTTCTCGGAGATCTTGTCGAGCTGCCGCTCGATCTTCTGGAGCTCCTTCTTCGCGGCGCGGGCGTCGGCGGCCGACGCGGCCTTCGCCGGGGCGGGAGCGGCGGCGAGCACGGTGGCCGCGGCCGCCTCCTCCATCTTCTTGCGCCGCTCCAGGTACTCGTCGATACCGCGCGGAAGCATCCTCAGGGTGGCGTCGCCGAGGAGCGCGAACACGTCGTCCGTGGTGCGCTCGATGAAGAAACGGTCGTGGGAGATCACGATCATGGAGCCGGGCCAGCCGTCGAGGAGGTCCTCGAGCTGGGTGAGGGTCTCGATGTCGAGGTCGTTCGTCGGCTCGTCGAGGAAGAGGACGTTGGGCTCGTCCATCAGCAGGCGCAGGATCTGCAGCCGGCGGCGCTCACCACCGCTGAGGTCCCCGACCGGCGTCCACTGCTTCTCCTTGTTGAAGCCGAACGTCTCGCAGAGCTGCCCCGCGGTCATCTCGCGGCCCTTGCCGAGGTCGACGCGGTCGCGGACGGCCTGGACGGCCTGGAGCACACGCCAGTTCGGGTCGAGCTCGCCGACCTCCTGGGAGAGATAGGCGAGCTTGACGGTCTTGCCGGTGACGATCCGGCCGGCGGCGGGCTGCTTCTCGCCCTCGGTGCGGGCGGCCTCGGCCAGGGCCCGCAGCAGCGAGGTCTTGCCCGCGCCGTTGACGCCCACCAGGCCGACGCGGTCGCCGGGACCGAGCTGCCAGGTCAGGTGCTTGAGCAGCACCTTGGGCCCGGCCTGCACGGTGACGTCCTCCAGCTCGAAGACGGTCCTGCCGAGCCGGGAGTTGGCGAACCGCATCAGCTCGCTCTTGTCGCGGGGCGGCGGCACGTCGGCGATCAGCTCGTTGGCGGCCTCGACGCGGAAGCGCGGCTTGGAGGTACGGGCGGGCGCGCCGCGACGCAGCCAGGCCAGCTCCTTGCGGACCAGGTTCTGGCGCTTGACCTCCTCGGTCGCGGCGATGCGCTCGCGCTCGGCGCGGGCGAACACGTAGTCGGTGTAGCCGCCCTCGTACTCGTAGACCGCGCCCTTCTGCACGTCCCACATCTGGGTGCAGACCTGGTCGAGGAACCACCGGTCGTGGGTCACGCAGACCAGCGCGGAACGGCGTTCGCGCAGGTGCTGGGCGAGCCAGGCGATGCCCTCGACGTCCAGATGGTTGGTGGGCTCGTCGAGGATGATCAGGTCCTGCTCCTCGATGAGCAGCTTCGCCAGCGCGATACGGCGCCGCTCGCCACCGGAGAGCGGGCCGATCACGGTGTCGAGCCCCTGCGGGAACCCGGGCAGGTCGAGACCGCCGAAAAGACCCGTCAGTACGTCCCTGATCTTGGCGTTGCCCGCCCACTCGTGGTCGGCCATGTCGCGGATGACCTCGTGGCGGACGGTGGCCGTGGGGTCGAGCGAGTCGTGCTGGGTGAGCACGCCGACGTTCAGGCCGCCGGAGTGCGTGACACGGCCGGTGTCGGGCTCCTCCAGCTTGGCGAGCATGCGGATCAGGGTGGTCTTGCCGTCGCCGTTCCGGCCGACCACGCCGATGCGGTCGCCCTCGCTGACGCCGAGGGAGACTCCGTCGAGCAGTGCACGGGTGCCGTACACCTTGCTGACGGACTCGACATTGACCAGGTTGACGGCCATTTCTCTCCTGAACAACGGGGACGATCGACCGGACGATCGACCCTCAAGGGTAGTCCGCGCGGCGGGCGTCCCCCGCCGCGCGGACCGCGCCCCCTCAGCCGAGCACGGTCGCTCCGGGCGCCGGGGACCGCGTGACGCGCACCGCGCGGCAGGTGCCCGAGGCGTGGAGGGCCTGGCCGATGGCCCGCGCGGACTCCGCGTCCGGCGCGAGGAACGCCGTGGTCGGGCCCGACCCGGAGACGAGCGCGGCGAGCGCGCCGGCCGCGCGGCCCGCCGCGAGGGTGTCGGCGAGGGCCGGGAAGAGGGAGAGCGCCGCGGGCTGGAGGTCGTTGGAGACGGTGCGCGCCAGGGCTCCGGCGTCGCCCTTCGCCAGCGCGTCCAGCAGGTCCTGCGAGGCGACCGGCTCCGGGACGCGGACGCCCTCGTTCATCCGGTCGAACTCCCGGAAGACCGCCGGGGTCGACAGCCCGCGCTCGGCCATCGCGAACACCCAGTGGAAGGTCCCGCCGACGTCCAGGAGGCGCAGCTTCTCGCCCCGGCCGGTACCGAGCGCCGCCCCGCCCACCAGGGAGAACGGCACATCGCTGCCCAACTCGGCGCAGATGTCGAGGAGTTCTTCGCGCGAGCTGTTCGTGCCCCACAGGGTGTCGCAGGCGAGCAGCGCGCCCGCTCCGTCCGCGCTGCCTCCGGCCATGCCGCCGGCGACGGGGATGTCCTTGGCGATGTGGAGATGGACGGCGGGGTCGATGCCGTGGCGGCGGGCGAGTTCCAGGGCGGCGCGGGCGGCGAGGTTGGTGCGGTCCAGGGGCACCTGGCCGGCGTCCGGGCCCGCGCAGGTGACGCGCAGCTCGTCCGCCGGGGTGACCGTCACCTCGTCGTACAGGCCGACCGCGAGAAAGACGTTGGCCAGGTCGTGGAAGCCGTCGGGGCGTGCGCCGCCGACCGCGAGCTGGACGTTGACCTTGGCAGGGACGCGTACCGTCACCGTCTCCGTCACGGCTGGGTCGACTCCTCGTTCTCGGGGGCGGTCTCGGGGGCGCCGCGCTCGGTGGCGCCGCTCTCGGTGGCGTTCCCGGCGTCGTCCCGGCCCGGGCCGGTGTCGCCGCGGTCCGCCGCCGCGCGGTTCTCCGCGATGCGGACGAACTCCTCGACCGTCAGCGACTCCCCGCGGGCCTGCGGCGAGATACCGGCGGCGACGAGCGCGGCCTCGGCGGCGGGCGCGGAACCGGCCCACCCGGCGAGGGCGGCGCGCAGCGTCTTGCGGCGCTGGGCGAAGGCGGCGTCCACCGCGGCGAACACCTCGCGCTTCGTGGCCGTCGTGCTGATCGGCTCGGTGCGTCGGGTGAGCGCCACGAGACCGCTGTCGACGTTGGGCGCCGGCCAGAAGACGTTGCGCCCGATGGAGCCGGCCCGCTTCACGTCCGCGTACCAGTTCGCCTTCACCGACGGCACGCCGTACACCTTCGAGCCGGGCGGCGCGGCGAGCCGGTCGGCGACCTCCGCCTGGACCATCACGAGGGTGCGCTCGATGGTCGGGAAGGTGTCGAGCATATGCAGCAGGACGGGCACGGCGACGTTGTACGGGAGGTTCGCGACGAGTGCGGTCGGCGGCGGACCCGGCAGTTCCTGAACCTGCATGGCGTCGGAGTGCACCAGCGCGAAACGGTCGGCGCGCTGCGGCATACGGGCCTGGACCGTCGCCGGGAGCGCGCTCGCGAGGACGTCGTCGATCTCGACGGCGACGACCCGGTCGGCCGTCTCCAGCAGGCCGAGCGTCAGCGAGCCGAGGCCGGGGCCCACCTCCACGACCACGTCGTCGGGCCGCACCTCCGCGGTCCGCACGATGCGGCGCACGGTGTTCGCGTCGATCACAAAGTTCTGGCCGCGCTGCTTGGTGGGCCGTACGCCGAGGACGGCCGCGAGTTCGCGGATCTCGGCGGGGCCCAGGAGGGCGTCGGAGGTGGGGCTGGTCACGAGCCAAGGGTACGGGGGCCGGACCCGGGCCGTGCAGCCGCGGCCCGGCGCCTCGGGTGTCAGCGGTGCAGGCGCGGTCCGCAGTGCGGCCAGGGGGTCGCCCCGCGGCGCATGTACAGCTTCTTGGCCCTGCGCGTCTGCTCCGCGGCCGAGGCGTCCTGGGGGCGCCCGCTGCCGCCGAGGGTGTGCCAGGTGCGGGTGTCGAACTGGTAGAGGCCGCCGTAGGTGCCGGACGGATCCACGGCGCCGGGCCGGCCGCCGGACTCGCAGGCGGCGAGGCTCGCCCAGTTCAGGTGGTCGGCGCCGCCGCGGGACGGGGGATGCGGCTTCGTGCCGACCCTGACCAGCCGGGGCTGCGGCTCCCGCACCACCTCGGAGTCATCGAGCCGGGGCCGCTGTCTGACGCCGTTGACGGTACGCAGGGTGTACGTGAGGCGCCGCGCCCCGTACCGGCCGGGGTGGTCGACGACCTCGACGCCCTTGAACAGCGAGTCGTCGTCCGCCTGCCGCACCTCGAACGGAATCCGTTCCTCGCGGACCTCCCTGGCCCCGGTGACGCGCAGGACGGTGACCGTCTGCCCGTCCCGCGGGAAGCTCCCGGCCGGTACGGAGGTCATGTCCTGTCCGTGCAGGGTGATCCCGGCCTCCCGTACGGCCTCCGCGACGCTCGCCGCGTTGGTGCGGATCGTCCGTGCCCGGCCGTCGGCCATGATCGTGACCGCGCGTTCGGTCCGTACGTCGAGCTCCAGCCCTTCCCGCCCGATGGGCCGGGAGCGCGAGGCCGACAGATGGGCGCCCTCGGCACGCACCCCCAGTTGACCGAGCGCTCCGTCCACGGTGTGCGCCGTCGTCCACACCCTGCGCCGCTCCCCGTCGATGGTGAGGTGCACCGGACGCCCGTAGCGCACGGCGACCTCGTCCCCGCCGGCGAGGGCGGTGCCGGGGGCCGGCGCGACCATGTCGTGCGCGCCCACCTCGACTCCCTCGTCGGCGAGCAGTTCCGTCACGTCGTCCGCGAAGGTGTGCAGGGTGCGCGGTCTGCCGTCGACGCTGAGCTCGATCGCCTTGTCGTTGGCGACAAACGCGGAGGTGCCACCGGCCAGGAAGGCCACGACCAGGGCCTGCGGGATCAGCCGGCGCAGGGCTTGGGTCTCGGGGCGCCCGGGGCCCCGCTTGCGCCGGGCCGCGCGCCGCGCCTCGGCCCGGCCGCCCGTACCGCGCCCGCCTTCCCGCCCGCCGTCGGTGCCGTCCCAGGGGGTGCCGGTGACCAGGGTGTCCGGCAGCGGGCGCGGCAGGCGGGGCTCGGTCGGCGCGTCGGGCGCGACCGGCACGGTGCGTCCGCCCCGTGCGCCGCGCACGCCCTGTACGGCGTACAGGGCGGCGGGGGGCGCCGCCGGCACCGCGGGCCCGGCGGTACGCGGCGCGTAGGCGGGGCCCCAGGGCTCCGGGGGGACGGTGACGTACGGCTGCTCGTGGGCCCGGTACGCCGGGGGGCTGGAGTACCGGTCGTACGCGGCGAAGGGGTCCTGGTGACCGGAGTGGCTCTCGTGGCCGAGGGGGCCGGAGTGACCCTCATGGCCCGAGTGGCCCTCGTCGCCCAGGTGGCCGGAGTGGCCCTCATAGCCGGGGTAGGCCTCATGGCCGGGATGCCCGGGATGCCCGGGATGACCGGGATGACCGGGATAGGCCTGGTCCGGATGGCCGGAGTACGCCTCATGACCGGCGTACGCCTCGTGACCCGCGTACGCCTGGTGACCGGCGTCCCTCCCCGCCTCGTACCGCCGGTACTCCCCGTGACCGAGGTACCCCTCCTGGTCGGCCCGCGTCGCACCGGCCGCCCCGGGTGCGGCGGACGCGTCGGCCGTGCCGGACACTCCGGGCGGTCCGAACACTCCGGACCAGCCGGGTGGGCCGGCCACGCCGAGGGGGGCCGCCACGGTGGGCGCACCGGCCACGGCGGCGGCGCCGGTGACGACAGTGGTGACCTCGGGGCCACCGTTCGGTCCGTACGTCTCGTACGGCTCGTACCGCGAGCTGCTCACGACGACACGCTCCAGAGTCCGGATCGGGCGACCAGAACCTAGCGGAGCGATCGTCACTCTCCCAAGCAACGCGGCTACGCTGTGTCGCGAAACTCCCTCGCCGAAGACCCCCGCATGGCCGGGAAGAACCCCGGAAACCGTTATGGATCAGTAATCGAACGCGCGCGCGGTGTTGGCGGAGATCGAGGTCGCCAGCGTGTCCTCGTCGATCCCCCGCACCGCGGCCATGGCGCGCACCGTGACCGGAATGAGATACGGAGCGTTGGGCCGTCCGCGGTACGGCGCGGGGGTCAGGAAGGGCGCGTCGGTCTCGACGAGGACGAGTTCGAGCGGGGCCACGGCCAGCGCGTCGCGCAGCGGCTGGGCGTTCTTGAAGGTCATGTTGCCGGCGAAGGACATGAAGTAGCCGGCGCGGGCGCACACCTCGGCCATCTCGGCGTCGCCCGAGTAGCAGTGGAAGACGGTCCGCTCGGGGGCGCCCTCCTCCGCGAGGACGCGCAGGACGTCGGCGTGGGCGTCGCGGTCGTGGATGACCAGGGCCTTGCCGTGCCGCTTGGCGATCTCGATGTGGGCGCGGAAGGAGCGCTCCTGCGCCTCCTTGCCCTCGGGCCCGGTGCGGAAGTGGTCGAGGCCCGTCTCGCCGACGCCCTTCACGTGCGGCAGCGCGGCGAGCCGGTCGATCTCGGCGAGTGCCTCGTCCAGGGCCGCGTCGCCACCCGGCACCCGCGCGCCCTGCCTCGACCAACCTCCCCCAGCCCCAGGGGGCTGGGAGGTGCCCCCAGGGTCACCCAGCACGATGCGCGGTGCCTCGTTCGGGTGCAGGGCGACGGTGGCGTGGACGGCGTCGTGCGTGGCCGCCGTCTCGGCCGCCCAGCGGGAGCCCTTCACGTCGCAGCCGACCTGGACGACCGTCGTCACGCCGACGGAGGCGGCCTTGGCCAGGGCGTCCTCGACCGTGCCGGACTGCATGTCGAGGTGGGTGTGCGAGTCGGCCACGGGAACGCGCAGGGGCTCGGGGAGCGGCGGTGCGGCGTTCTTGTCGGAGGCGGAGGAGGCGGAAGGCATGCCCCGATCCTACGAAAGGGGCATGCCCGGCCTCACCTCGCGGGGAGCGGGCAGACCGTCCTGGGTCTCCACCCGGGAGCGGGCAGACCGTCCTGCGGCTCACGCCCGGGAACAGGCAGACCGTCCCGGGGTCCGGCCGCCGGGGTCAGCCCGCCCGGCGGTGCTGGAACGGGTGCAGCAGGTCCGACAGATGCCAGTGGCGCGGCTCCTGCGGGGTGTCGGAGGAGATCCCGGTCCGGGTCTCCCCCTCCGCGCCGTCCTCGGACCGGCGCGGCGGCACGGGCTTGGGCGCGCGGTGGGTCGCGGAGCGCATCGAGTCGAGGGCGAAGGACACCTGACCGGCGCGCATGATGCGCACCACGTGGCTGTCGCAGTTCAGGCAGCTGGGCCGGCTGAGCGGCGACGGCACGACCTCGCCCTCCGCCACGTACACGACGTACTCGGAGCCTTCCGTGTCGCGGTGGTGCTCGATCTCGTACGACTGCTCCCAGCCGTGCCCGCAGCGCATGCAGGCGAAGGAATACGATTCGTGAACGACGCCTGTCGCCGTGCCGCGATGCCTGGTCTGTTCGGTGACCTGACCGGCGGCGCTGCCCCCGGTCCGTCCTGTGGTCTCACTCATGCCAGCCGCTCCTCTTGTCCGCTGGACAAGCACCCCCGTCGGTGGAATTCCCCCGGAATTCCACCGGTTCGCCGGAGGCGAGGGACGGGTGCGTCCCTTCGTCCAGTGGACGCCTCTCCCGGCGCGAACGCATCCGGCCTGCCGAGTGTTGGAGTCGTTTTGGCCTTTCCTTGTCGGAAGGCTCCTGTCACACGGCCTGATCTTTGCTTTTCACGATAGTCCTTTGCCCTTCTATGGGCCGCTTCGTTCGGCGTTCTTTGCCGCCACGACCGCATCGAAGACGTCCCGCTTGGGAAGGCCCGCTTCGGCGGCGACGGCGGCGATGGCCTCCTTGCGCCGCTCCCCCGCCTCCTCGCGCACCCGCACCCTGCGCACCAGCTCGGCGGCGTCCAGCTCCTCGGCGCCCTTCTCGGGGGCGCCCTCGACGACGACGGTGATCTCGCCGCGGACCCCCTCGGCGGCCCAGGCGGCCAGCTCGCCCAGCGGGCCGCGCTTGATCTCCTCGTACGTCTTGGTCAGTTCGCGGCAGACGGCGGCGCGCCGCTGGGTGCCGAAGACCTCCGCCATGGCGGCCAGGGTGTCGTCGAGCCGGTGGGGCGCCTCGAAGTAGACGAGCGTGCGGCGTTCCTCGGCGACCTCCCGCAGCCGGGACAGCCGCTCGCCGGCCTTCCTGGGCAGGAAGCCCTCGAAGCAGAAGCGGTCGACGGGCAGGCCGGACAGCGCGAGCGCGGTGAGCACGGCGGAGGGGCCGGGGACGGCGGTGACCTTGATGTCCTTCTCGACCGCGGCCGCGACCAGCCGGTAGCCGGGGTCCGACACGGACGGCATCCCGGCGTCGGTCACGAGCAGGACCCGCGCCCCGCCGACGAGCGCCTCGACGAGTTCCGGGGTCCGTGCTGCCTCGTTCCCCTCGAAGTACGACACGATCCGCCCCGTCGGCTGGACGCCGAGGGCCTGGGTGAGCCGGCGCAGCCTGCGGGTGTCCTCGGCGGCGACGACATCGGCCCCGGTCAGTTCCGCGGCGAGCCGTGGCGGCGCGTCCGAGATGTCGCCGATGGGAGTGCCTGCCAACACAAGGATTCCTGTCACGGTCCCATCCTCGCAGGGGTGCGGCCCGGCAAGCTCATCCGACCGGAAGGGGCCCATGCGCGGGACTCCCACAGACCTGTTCCCTACGATGGCGCGGTGACCAGTACCGCGTCCTCCACGGACACCCGGCAGGGGCAGGGCCAGGCCGCCGACGCTCGGCGGCCGTCGTGGCAGCAGCGGCTGCGCCGATTCGGCTACACGGCGCCGCCCCGAAGTGATGTGCGCGACCGGCTCGTACCGCCGTATGCCCAGCCAGGCCCGGGGATCTGGGCCGCGCTCGGGCTGCGTCAGGGGGCCGCCGACCGTTTCAACCGCTGGTCGGGCTGGGTGGGCCCGCTCCTGGTGACCCTGCTCGCCGGGTTGCTGCGGTTCTGGAACCTGGGCAGCCCGAAGGCGGTGATATTCGACGAGACGTACTACGCGAAGGACGCCTGGGCGCTCTTCCACCGCGGCTACGAGGTCAACTGGACGAAGGACGCCAATGATCTGATCCTTCGGAGCAACGGGCATGTGAAGGTCCCGACCGACGCGGCCTATGTCGTGCACCCGCCGATCGGCAAGTACGTCATCGGGCTCGGCGAGTGGATGTTCGGCTTCAACCCCTTCGGCTGGCGCTTCATGACGGCGCTGCTCGGCACGCTGTCGGTGCTGCTGCTGTGCCGGATCGGGCGCCGGCTGTTCCGTTCGACGTTCCTCGGCTGCCTCGCGGGTCTGCTGATGGCGGTGGACGGTCTGCACTTCGTGATGAGCCGCACCTCGCTGCTCGACGGTGTGCTGATGTTCTTCGTGCTGGCGGCCTTCGGCTGTCTGGTCGTGGACCGGGACAGGGCGCGGGCCAGACTGGCGGCGGCGCTGCCGGCCGACGAGGACGGCCTGGTCCGTCCCGACGCCCACATCGCCGAGACGACCCGTCTCGGCTGGCGGCCCTGGCGCTGGACGGCGGGCCTGATGCTGGGCCTGGCCATCGGCACCAAGTGGAACGGGCTGTACGTCCTCGCCGCGTTCTGTGTGATGGCGGTCCTGTGGGACGCGGCCTCGCGCCGGGTCGCGGGCGCCCGGCAGCCCTACCTGAAGTCGGCCCTGTGGCGCGACACGGGCATCACGTTCCTGGCGACGGTCCCGGTCGCCCTGTCCGTGTACCTGGTCTCCTGGACCGGCTGGATCCTGTCGCCGGACAACGGCAAGGGCGGCTATTTCCGCAACTGGGCCCTGACCGACGGCAAGGGCGGCAACTGGACCTTCCTGCCGGACTGGGTGCGCAGCCTGTGGCACTACGAGCACGAGGTCTACAAGTTCCACGTCGGGCTGTCGTCGCCGCACACCTACCAGTCCAATCCGTGGAGCTGGATCGTCGCGGGCCGCCCGGTCTCGTACTTCTACGAGTCCCCGCTGCCCGGCAAGGACGGCTGCCCGGCGGACGCGGGCGACAAGTGCGCCCGCGAGGTGCTGGCGCTCGGCACGCCCCTGCTGTGGTGGGCCGCCTGCTTCGCGGTCCTGTACGTGCTGTGGCGCTGGGCCTTCCGCCGCGACTGGCGGGCGGGCGCCATCGCCTGCGGCATCGCGGCCGGCTATCTCCCCTGGTTCATGTACCAGGAGCGCACGATCTTCTTCTTCTACGCCGTCGTCTTCGTCCCGTTCCTGTGCCTCGCCGTGACGATGATGATCGGCGCGATCCTCGGCCCACCCGGCTCCGGAGAACGCCGCCGGGTGATCGGCGCGGCCGGAGCCGGCGTCCTGGTCCTCCTGATCCTCTGGAACTTCATCTACTTCTGGCCCCTGTACACGGGCACGGCGATCCCGATCGAACAGTGGCGCTCCCGGATGTGGCTCGATACCTGGGTCTAGCCGGACAGACACAAAGCGGGGGCGCGACGGTCTGCCGCGCCCCCGTCGCCACAACCGGCGAAACAACGAGCGCCCCGCAGGGATGCATGCGTGAGAGATCCGGAAGACCGAGAGCAGCAGGCGGACGTCACCCGCCGGCTTCTGTACCACCTGAATGCCCCGATCGCAGACCATTGCCGCCTGCTCGGTGTCCTGCCCGCGCCCGGCGCCGTACGGATCGCCATCCGTGCCGGAGAGGGCGAGCACGTCATGAACCTGCTCTACGAGATCCCCCACGACACGGTGACCCCTTACTGGATCCCCGGCCTGCTGCGTACGGTCCTGACCGGACCCCGGATCTACAGCAGCAGCGATGTCGACGAGGTCATGGGAATGACGCTCATCCGCCTGCGTCCCGAGGAGATCACCCCGGACCCGGAACCCGAACAGGGCCGGGCGCTCACCGTCGTGCGCGCTCTGTCCGACCCCGGCGACGACGAGAACCCCTTCCTGATCGGCTTCCTGATGCACGGCGAGCACCTGTTGCGTCTGTACGTGCAGCGTCCCGACCGGCCCGGCATCATCGGCGCGGACATCCGCCTGACCGAGACGCCGCACACCGCGCTGATCGCCTCCGTGCGCTCCCTCCTCGGGGAAGAGCAGTACCAGCGGCCGGCCCCGGACGATCCGCACTGCGATCTGGTGGTCGACCTGTCCGGCCGGTAAGGCTTCACCGGGGCCGGCCGTTCGGTCGGGGCGGTCACGAATGTGGCTGGATCCGTGGGGCCGGGGCGGCCTGACTGGCCGAAAAGGAGTATCGAGACGCATCCGCGAACGTCGTTCACGGATGCGTCCGTTTTTATGGCTAACGATTCGGCGAAGGTCTGCACCACCAGCCCCTCCCGCGCCTAGAGTGCGGGGTGAACCGACTTTTCTGAACGCGTTCAGAAGTTCGGAGGAGGGGTCACGGGGAGGGGTCGCACGATGCGCAAGGGGGCCAGGGCTGCCGTCATAGGCGGCGTGTTCGCGGTGATGGTGGGCGGCGCCGGATACGGCGCCTACAACGTGGTGACGGCGATCAGCGGAGACGGCGGCACGGGAGCCGGCGGGCCCGCGGCAGTGAAGACCGGGCCGCCGAGCGGCGCCGAGGTCAAGGAGACCAGCCGCGCGTTCTTCGCGGCCTGGGAGAAGGGCGACGCGGCCGAGGCCGCCGCGCTGACGAACTACGCGTCGAGCGCCGAGGGGCTGCTCGCCGGCTACCGCGACGACGCGCATCTGACCGACGTGAAGATCACCCCGGGTGCCGCGTCCGGGGCGCGGGTCCCGTTCTCCGTCAAGGCGACGGTGTCGTACGACGGGAAGACCGAGCCGTTCGCGTACGACTCCGAACTGACCGTCGTACGCGGCGAGACCACCGGGAAGGCCCTGGTCGGCTGGAAGCCCTCCGTCGTCCACCCGGAGCTGAAGGACGGCGACACCCTGGTCACGGGCGAATCGGCGAGCCCGGCGATCGAGGCCGTGGACCGGAACAACGTTGTCCTGACGAAGGAGAAGTACCCGTCCCTGGGACCGATCCTCGACGCGCTCCGGGAGAAGTACGGCGACACGGCGGGCGGCACGCCCGGCATCGAGCTGTCGATCCGGCACGGCGCCGAGGGCACCGGCGGCGACACGACCCTGGTCACCCTCGCCAAGGGACGGGCGGGCAAGGTCCGTACGACACTCAGCGCGAGCGTGCAGGCCGCCGCCGAGAAGGCGGTCACGCAGTACGCCGAGTCCTCCGTGGTGGCGGTGAAGCCGAGCACCGGCGAGGTACTGGCCGTCGCCAACCACCGCGCGGACGGTTTCAACGCGGCCTTCCTCGGCAAACTCGCGCCCGGTTCCACGATGAAGATCATCAGCGCGGCGACCCTCATCGACAACGGCATCACGACAGCGAACGGCCCCGCACCCTGCACGCCCGAAGCGGTCTGGCAGAGCCAGACCTTCCACAACCTCAAGGGCATGCAGCCGCAGTTGAACGCCACGCTCTCCGACAGCTTCTCGCGCTCGTGCAACACGGCCTTCGTGAAGTACGCGGACGAGGTGAAGGTCGACTCCCTCACCAACGAGGCCCAGCAGCGCTTCGGACTGGGACAGAACAACTGGAAGACCGGCATCGAGTCCTTCGACGGCTCGGTGCCCGCATCCGGCGGCCCGGACACGGCGGCCAACATGATCGGCCAGGGCCAGGTCCAGATGAGCCCGCTGAACATGGCGTCGGTGACGGCCACCGCGATGACGGGCGTCTTCCGGCAGCCCGTCATCGTGCCGCGCTCTCTCGACGACCGTGAACTGGCCACCGCGAAGGGCCTGTCCGCCGGTACGGTCGCCCAGCTCCGCGGGATGATGAACCGCACGGCCGTCAGCGGCACCGCGGCCCCGGTGATGGCCTCGCTCGGCGGCAGCATCGGAGCCAAGACCGGCTCCGCCGAGGTCGACGGCCAGGCCAAGTCCAACAGCTGGTTCACCGGGTACCGCAACGACATCGCGGCCGCCGCCATGACCCAGGAGGGCGGTCACGGCGGGCAGGCGGCCGGACCGATCGTCGCAGCTGTGCTACGAACGGGCGGCTGAAGTCGCCCCGCACAGGACGGGACCCTAGGGTGGTGCCTCTCGTTGAGGAGCGAGAGGCACGGGGGTATCACCGGGCACCACGGGGCACCAGGGGACGGCGGAGGACACAGGGCAGTGGGCAAGAGAAGGCGCGTCGCCGAGAGACCGAAGACGAAGCAGCCCGCCGTGCTCGGCGGGGTGATCGCTGTCGCCGTCGTCGGCGGGGCGCTGGGTGCCTACAGCCTCTACGGCAGCGGGGCGTCGGCCGACGAAGGGATCACGGCCACCACCCGCAAGGCCGTCAAGACGGGCCCGCTGTCGGCCGCCGAGATCAGCATGGCGTCCACCACCTTCCTGAAGGCCTGGCAGGGCGGCGATGTCACCCGGGCGGCCGCGGCGACCGACGACTCGGCCGCCGCCACCACCACGCTGACCGGCTTCGGCAAGGACGCCCACATCAGCGGCGTGACCCTGACCGGCGGCAAGCGCTCGGGCGCCGACGTCCCCTTCACGGTCAAGGCCACCGTCACCTACAAGGGCAAGACCAAGCCGCTGTCGTACACCTCGAAGCTGACGGTCGTCCGGCGGGCGAAGGACGGCGTGGCGCTGGTCGGCTGGAAGCCGTCCGTGGTCCACCCGGACCTCCAGGACGGCGACCGGCTGGTGACCGGCGATGCCGGGACGCCGCCGGTCACCGCCATCGACCGGCACGGCGGTGAGCTGACCGCCGCCAAGTACCCCTCCCTGGGCACGGTCCTCGACGGGCTGCGCGAGAAGTACGGCAAGACGGCCGGCGGCAAGGCCGGCATCGAGCTGCGCGTGGTCCGCAAGGCCGCGGCCAAGGGCGCCCAGAAGACCCCCGACAAGACCCTGCTGACGCTGAGCGCGGGCACGCCGGGCAAGGTGCAGACGACGCTCAGCCCGACCCTCCAGGCGGAGGCCGAACGCCTGGTGGCCGCCAAGCCGAAGGCGTCGGTGGTCCTGATGCGCCCCTCGACGGGCGAGATCCTCGCCGTCGCGAACAGCGGCCACGGCTTCAACACCGCGTTCCAGGGCTCCCTCGCGCCCGGCTCCACGATGAAGGTCATCACGGCGTCGATGCTGTTCGAGAAGGGCCTCGCCTCCCCCGACAAGCCGCACCCCTGCCCCAAGACGGCGACGTACGGCGGCTGGAAGTTCCACAACGACGACGATTTCGAGATCAAGAACGGCACGTTCAAGGCGAGCTTCGCGCGGTCCTGCAACACGGCCTTCATCACCCAGGCCAAGAAGCTGAAGGACGACGACCTCACCAAGCAGGCCCAGCAGGTCTTCGGCCTGGGCCTGAACAACTGGGCCATCGGGGTGCCCTCGGCGGACGGCTCGGTGCCGGTGCAGAGCGCCGCGCAGATGGCCGCCGAGCTGATGGGCCAGGGCGGGGTCCGCATGAACCCGCTGAACATGGCGTCGGTCGCCTCCACGGTCCAGTCGGGCACCTTCCACCAGCCCTACCTGGTCGCCCCCTCGGTCGACCACCGCACGCTGGCCAAGGCGTCCCGGACGATGTCCGCGACCACGCTCGCCCAGCTCCGCGAGGTCATGCAGTACACGGCCGCCGCCGGCACCGCCGCCGAGGCCATGGCCGGACTCGGCCCCGACTACGGCGCCAAGACCGGCTCCGCCGAGGTCGACAACCAGAAGCAGCCCAACGGCTGGTTCACCGCGTGGAAGGGCGACCTGGCGGGAGCCGGCGTCGTCCAGCAGGGCGGCCACGGCGGCAGCACGGCGGGCCCGATCGTGGCGGCCCTCCTGAAGGCGGGCAGCGGCGGCTGACACCCGCTCTCCCGAGCCGGGAAGCACCCCCCGGCTCGGGAAGCACCCCCGGCTCCGGGAAGCGCTCCGGCCCCGGGAACCACTCCCGACTCCGGGAAGCACTCCGAGCCCCGGGAACCACTCCGGCCCCGCGAATCCACCCGGGGCACGCGCCGGGCCGCCCCAGGGGTGCAACTGCCCCGGAGCACACGGGAGTCGGGGAGGGTGGCGATGTCAGTGGGGCCTTCTACGCTCCGCGCATGACGTTCCCGCTTCCCGAGGGCCTGCCGTCCGGCCGCGGCGTGCCCGCCTGCTCACCGGTCATGTGGTACGCCGACAAGATGCCGTACACCCCGCTGCTGGACGCATGGAACCGCGCCCGGCGGCAGCAGGACGCCACCGGCCTCAGGCCGATCCTCTGCTACGCGGACGACGACCACCCCGACTCGCTCGACCCCGCCGAGACAGCCGCCGTCGACCTCGAAGCCGAGTTGGAACAGGCGTGGCGCGAGTACCGCCGACGCCAACTCGCCTGGCAGGCCGAGCCCTCCGCTCCACCGGACATCCCCGAGGATCTCGCGGAGTTCATCGAGCCCTGGGAGGACGACCCGGGCCCGCCGTTCGACCGGTGGCCGGGACTTGCCCCCGCCACGCTCTCCACTTCGGACGCCGACCCGGACGAGGCCGCCCTGGCGGCGGTCACCGCCCACCTCTGGCACGAGGGCGAACCGGGAGTCTCGCTCGCCCTCGTGAAGGCCACGCGGAGCGCGGACATCCCCGCCGTCATCGGCTGGCGCGCGGAGGCGCCCCTCCGCCTGCTCTGCGCACTGCTGCGGAGCTGGGAGGACCGTTTCGGGGCCCGCGTCGTCGCCGCGATCGGATCGACGCTGTACGTGTCCGTCGCGAGCCCCCCGCGCGACGAGCGGCAGGCGACGCATGTCGCCCTCGAACACCTGCTGACCACGGCCGACAACATCGTCAACGACCCTCCGACGCCCTTCCCCCGGTACGCGGCGTCCCTCGTCGACGCCCCGCTGTGGAGGTTCTGGTGGGACTGAGGCGAGAGGCCGGGCGGCCTCTCGGGGCCAGGTCGCGTGGGATGTACACAGACCGCTAGCGTGCCGTACATGAACGTCCCAGACGAGAACGCCGGCGAGGGTCAGCCCTCCGTCGTGAGCGACACCGACCCCCGTTTCGCCGAGGCTCTGCGCGAGCTGGGCCTCGACGAGGTGATCGGGCGGGTCCGGCGCTTCCCGGACACGGCCCGCACCACCGCCGAGGCCGCCGCGGCGATCGGCTGCGAGCCGAGCCAGATCTGCAAGTCGCTGTTCTTCGCGGCGGACGGGGCTCCGGTGCTGGTCCTGCTGGACGGCTCGGCGCACGTCGGCATGGAGCTCGTACGGCGGGAGCTGGGCGCCGCGAAGCTCACCCGGGCCGGGGCCCTCCTCGTACGGGAGTCGACCGGGTACGGGCCCGGCGCCGTACCGCCCTTCGGGCACCGCACGAAGATCCGTGTCCTGGTGGACCGTTCGCTGCTCGGCCACGACACGGTGTGGACCTCGGCGGGCACCCCGTTCACCGTCTTCCCGATGGAACCGGAGACCCTGATCGCGCACGCGGGCGGCACGCTGGTGGATGTACGCGAGCCCTAACTCTCGTTCCGAGGGCTTGGGTTGATGCGACGGCGTGCGGAGCCGGGCCCTCGTCCGCGGTGCGCCCATACCGTATGCCGAACAGCAAAGCGTCTTTCCGTAGGGCCAGTTGATGTCCACGCCGGGCCCCCTCCCTCGCGGCCACGGATGACCTTCGCGCGCCGAACCATCCCGACGCTACTGCTAGTGTTCATGCCGTCACGCTAGGCGACTAGCCATCACGTGTAAGCGACGGAGAACCGAGGGTTCCATGCGTAAGTTTCAGCAGGTCGTGTTCGCAGCAGCAGTAGCGGCCGGTGGCCTGACCGCCGTCGGCGCCGGAACGGCTGTCGCCGACACCCACGACAACGGACCGCGGGTGTTGGACCTCTACCGCCCGTACCAGGAGTGCAGCCCGCAGACGGTGCTGGAGAACAACATCCCGATCGGAGTGCTCGGCCTCGGTCAGACCCGGGACACCACCTGCGGCCAGTTCAACCACGCCTTCACCCGCTGAGATCAGCGACGTCAACATCGCGACGGTCGGCACGGGATCCCTTCGGGTCAACCCGAAGGGATCGAATGAAGGCAGCCGACCGCCTTGATCCCGGTCATACCCCGCACGTGCACCATCACCAGCGGCGTCATCCGCCGTCTGGCCAACTGTCCGGCCGACGCGGAGAGTTGGAAAAGGCTCAGCTTCGGAGACCACGCCTGCGGCGCGGCCGATCATGGGGGAGCGGCGCCCGCGGCGTCCGTACTAAGGACACGCACCCTATGTTCAGCAGGAAAAAGATCGCGGCCCTCTCGGGGCTCATCGGCGGCCTCGCCGTGGCGTCCACGGGCATCACGTACGCGCACGCCGCGGGAGACCCGGCAGCTTGCACTCGGAACCCCCAGGGGGACGTCATCTGTGTGCAGCACGTCGAAGGCGCGAGCACCGGGCGCGGCACCCCTCCCCATCAGGAGACCTGCATGCCGCTGCAGGCCGTGACGCTGCCCGCCGCCATGGGCAACGGCACGACGCAGATCGGCCCTCAGGTGACCTGTTCGCCCGACACGTCCGGAGCGCCTCGGCAGATCGACAGGTAGCGCGAACCGCCCGACCTCCTCCCCCGAAGCGCACGACGGCTGAACCCCGCCCCACCAGCGCCATTTGCCCTATACCCCGTATGGGGCTCCGGCGCGACATGGGGCGTAAATCCTAGATTGATTACACATGGCGTGCAACCGTTACGTTAAGTGGTCATTCCAGGCGGTATGCCTGGATCAGGAAAGGGTCATCTATGCGTAAGTTTCAGCGCGCCATGGTCGTAGCGGCGGCCGTCGCGGGGCTCTCCGCCCTCGGCGCCGGCATGAGCTTCGCCGACGGTAACGACGCCGCGCCGGTACCGGTCCCGGCCGTCGCCAACTCGTCTGCCAGCGCCGTGGCCATCGGGGGCGGCTACTACTTCCTGCCGCAGGAGCAGGGTCAGCCGCAGGAGCAGGCGCAGAAGCAGGCGCAGGTCCAGCCCCAGGTCCAGGTCCAGCCGCAGGTCCAGGCTCAGCCCCAGGAGCAGGTCCAGCCGCAGGTCCAGGAGCAGGTCCAGCCGCAGGTCCAGGAGCAGGCTCAGCCGCAGGAGCAGGGTCAGCCCCAGGTCCAGGGTCAGCCCCAGGAGCAGGGCCAGCCTCAGGTCCAGGCTCAGCCCCAGGAGCAGGGCCAGCCCCAGGTCCAGGCTCAGCCGCAAGAGCAGGGTCAGCCGCAGGAGCAGGGCCAGCCTCAGGTCCAGGGCCAGCCCCAGGAGCAGGGTCAGCCGCAAGAGCAGGGTCAGCCGCAGGAGCAGGGCCAGCCTCAGGTCCAGGGCCAGCCCCAGGAGCAGGGTCAGCCGCAGGAGCAGGGCCAGCCCCAGGAGCAGGGTCAACCGCAGGAGCAGGCTCAGCCCCAGGAGCAGGGCCAGCCGCAAGAGCAGGCTCAGCCCCAGGAGCAGGATGACAACGCCTGAGAGCCGGAGCTCCGGGTCAAGGCCCGCCGCGGCCTCACTCAGCGTCGGGGATACGGACCGAGCGGTGCGCTGAGTGATACCCCGTGGTGCAGGTAGCCCGGACGCCGAGTCGCGTCCGGGCTACAACCATCCTGTCGGCGGACGAATATTAAATTGCTCGACTTTCTCGACGCGGGCAATGCCGGTCAATAAAGGACTATCCGATTCTTCACCACAAAGGAATGCAACACATGCTCTTTTCGCAGAAGTCTGCGGCCGTCGCAGCATTCGCCGGAAGCCTCGCCGCTATCTGCCTCGGCGCTACACATGCACAGGCCGAGGTGAATTCAGGCGCCTGCCCCGCCACGCAGAAGGACGTCGTGTGCATTCAGAAGAATGAGACGTACACCGACAAGGACGGCACGCACGTCATCAAACAGGACCAGCAGTGCTCGACACCGGACCAGCCGCACGTGCTCACGCAGCAGGACCAACTCCAGGAAAACGAACCTGCCAAAGTGGGGCCGGTCGTGGACTGCTCCAACACGGCCAAGCTGCCTGAGGGGTTCAAGAAGCCGCACTTCGGCTGAGCGCTCACGGAAAATGCTGGTCCGGGGAAGGTTCCCGGACCAGCATTTCGTTTCCCGGCCGTCTTCGACGCCGGCTGCGACGTGACCTGTCCGGTCCTCCTGCTCACCGACCTGCCCCTGGAGTTGCCGGACGGCTCGGCCGCCGTGGTGCGACAGCCTCATGGCAACGGCCTTCGCGTTGATCCCGGGCTTCCGTGGCGGAGTACAGGATCAGGCGAAGGCCGTTGCTACGTTCGGAACCGGGACTCAGCCGCCGAACGTGTTGCTGCAGCCCGCGGTCGAGCCCAGCGACGTCTTCTGGGCCCCCGGGCTGCCCTCGCCGCCCAGCAGGTTGCCGCCCAGGCCGTTGCCGATGCCGACCTGACCGAGGACATCAAGGTTCAGGTCGTGCGACTGACAGGTGCTGTGCTGCGAGACCTTGAGGCTGTCGCCCCTGTCCCAGCCCTGATCCGCGTGGGCGACGCTGGCACCCAGAAGCCCGACGTTTCCGAGGACGGCCACCAGGACGGCGACCGTACGGAGCTTGCGCATGTCATCTCCGGAAGAAGTGAGGTGAAGGCGATCCGCGAAGGATCGCCTTTGTGTGACGCGAAGGACTCAACGGCGCCAAAACGGGGTGCCCGGAAGGGTCCAGCGCCACGCTGGGCCGCCTCGGAAGTGGTTTGACGCACGTGAAAGGTCCCGGCACTTTGCCTGGGGCCCAGTGCCGGGACCGTTCATGGTCAGGCGTCTTCAACGCCTGAGGGGACTTCAGAAGGCGCTGTTGTTACAACCCATGGTGGAGCCGAGGGAGGTGGACTGGGCGCCGGGGTTGCCTTCGCCGTTGAGGGCGTTGCCCAGCAGGCCGTTCAGCACGCCGACCTGGCCGAGGACGTCGAGGTTCAGGTCGTGCGACTTGCAGTTGGAGCTCTGCGTGACGCTGAACTGGTCGCCGCCACCCTCGCCGTGACCGCCGGCGTAGGCCGTGCCGCCAACGAGTCCGATGCTGCCGATGGCAGCGACCAGGACCGCAACGTTGCGAAGCTTGCGCATTTTATCTCCGTGTGGGGGTGAGTTTTGCGATCTGTGGGTAGATCGCGGTTACGAGCAGAACAATAGCGACAAAAGCCTCGGAATGGACAACAACACGCTGGCTTTATGTCCCAGAAGCACCGAAAGGCTGAATCGCAGGGTGCGTCGATTCCGGTGCGTACCCGGCAATGACGCGGTCTTCCGTCAGTGCTGCTGCACGTTGGCGAAAGAATTCGTCTGGCTGTTGGCCTGCGTGCACTCGACGCCCCGGGTCTGGGCCGCGCCGAGCAGGGCAACCGGGACGTTCGCATCGAGCAGGGTCTGCGGGCTGCACTCCTGGTACGGACGGAACAGGTTGGCCTGCCCCGCCAAAGCGCTCTGCTGCTGCCTCGGCGGCGCTTCGGGAGAGAGCCGCGGGCTGAGCTGCGGATTCAGCTGCGGGTTGACCTGCGGGGAGACCTGGGTGCCACGCGACGGTGCCAACTGTTGCGGAGCCGACGAGCCATAGCCCCGCGTGGTCGCCTGGGCGGAGGACGCCGAGGCCGCCTGGGCGTCGGGCTGCGAGACCGGGTGCGGCGCAAAGCCGTTGGGGGCCGCCGGGGTGACGGCGAAGCTTGCGCCGGCGCCGACGCCGGACAGGCCGCCGGCTGTTGCGGCGACGAGCGCGATCTTGTGAAGCATACGCATGGGTTTCCTCGGCCCTTCAATTGACCTGTGCACGGAAGCTGATGTGCCGATGGGCAGCGCAGTCTTCGCAGTCCCTCTGCTCCATTCGGCCGCGATGGACCATCCCTATCGCCCCGTGGGGAACGAAAGGAACATGGCCGCGCAACGGGTGCGGGGGTGCGGTCACCCATTTGATACGGCGTGCGAGCCGAGACGCCCGGGTCGGCTGACGGCAAACGGGTGACGCCCCGTCGAGTG
Organism: Streptomyces sp. NPDC005070; assembly: GCF_053600395.1. Taxonomy (NCBI): domain Bacteria; kingdom Bacillati; phylum Actinomycetota; class Actinomycetes; order Kitasatosporales; family Streptomycetaceae; genus Streptomyces; species Streptomyces sp. NPDC005070. The sequence continues at coordinate 35,860 of NZ_JBSFZS010000050.1, forward strand.
CCGTGTCCACGGCGCCGAAACCTCGTTCCCCGGAGGTGCGGGCAGCGGCCGTAAACCGTGGACAGGTGGAGGATCCGCTGCCGGCTCCGATACGAAGTCCGCGTGCTCCTCGAGACAACCGTAGCCTCCGGCGCGATGCGAGTGACGCACCAACTGCACGCGTGACCGCATTGAATGCAATGGACTCACATCTCAGGTAACGAAGGACCGAGGGTTTCATGCGGAAGCTTCACAAGGCCGCGCTCGTCATGGCGGCGGCCAGCGGTTTGGCCGGCATCGGCGCCGGCGGCAGCTATGCCGACTCACCGGAGGGGCGCATCGGCACCACCCCGGCGTCGGTTCCGGATCAGTCGGCTGCTCCGATCGCGGCCCCCCAACCAGCCCCACAGGCCGCCCCGTCAGGACCACAACAGACCGGATTCGCCTCGGCCTCGGCCTCGTCACAGGGAACGGCCCAGGCCTCCAGCTCGCAGAACCCGCAACAGTTCGCTCAGGCCGCACCCGCACAGCCGGCGCAGGCCGCACCCGCACAGTTCGCTCAGGCCGCACCCGCGCAGCCGACGCAGGTCGTGCCTCAGGTCATGCCGCAGGTCATGCCGCAGGTGGCCCCGCAGGTAGCGGTACCCCCGGTACTCGGCGCAGAGCCGCCGATGATGGTCGCCCCCCAGGTGAACCCGCAGCTCAACCCTCAGGTGAACCCGCTCGTCAACCCGACGATCACGCCCGCGAGCGCACCGGAACTGGCTCCGGTCGCCCTCGGGCAGATCGCGGCCCCTCCGGTCGGACAACTGGGACTTCCCCAACTCGGCTGACAGCCCGCCCCGCACATCCGCAGTCCTGACTCAACGGGTCAGATACCTCGCATTTCCTCCAAGGAGCTTCACATGCGCACGTTGCACAAGGTCGTTCTTCTGGGCGCCCTCATCGGCAGTATCGGCTCCTTGGGTGCCACCACCGCTTCCGCATACGGCGATTCGGGCCACGACGGCGACAGCATCGACATCACGCAGGGCGTCGAGTGCCGCTCGCACGACATGAACATCGAGGTGCTCGGCAGCGTCGGCGCCCTCACCGGCCTGGCCGGGAACCTGCTGAACGGCGAAGGGGCCGCGGGTGCGCAGAAGAGCCACCTCGGTTCCGAGATGGGGTGCAACAGCCGGGCGCTCTGACCGACCGCTCGCTCGCCCCCTTCGTTCCGTCGGCGCGGTGCCACTGCTTCTTCGCGTGGCGCAGGGTCTGTTACCCGCATTCCCGTTGATTTGACCGGCGGCACCTCTGCATCGCATGGCACGGAGGCGGCGTGGACGCATGAAGCGTTCGCGCCGCCTTCGTGCGTTCCTCACGGCCCATCGCGTGCCGCACGAGCTGCTCCGGTGGCGGGGTGCTCACGTCGGTGCCATGGCGCGGAGGGCGGACGGGCACCGACAGCCCGCCGGGCCCCACCAAACACATTCGATGGGGCCGTACGGGCATCCAGGTCAGCGACTTGGGCGGAAGCGGCGGTACAGGACCGCACCCGCGAGGACGGACACGGCGCCGCCGGCGAGGGCCGGGCCGGCCAGATCCGCTCCTGTGTGGGCCAGCGTGGACGTCGCCGTGTCCGGGGTGTCCGGAGCGGCCTGCTGCCGGGGGGCCGGGGTTCGCGAGACCGGGGGCGTCGCGGTCGAGGGCTCGGGGGCCGGAGTCGTCCGGGTGACGTGAGGGTGAGCGTGGTCACCGCCGTTGACCGACTGGTTGCCGATCGCCGGATTGCCCACGCCGGCCGCGTTGACACTGTTCCCGGAAACGTTCACCGGCAGATCGATCGGGAGCTGCAGACCGTTGCCCGAGATCAGCCCGGGCGAGTCCGTGACGCGGCCGTCAGCCGAGGCTCGGCCTGACGTGTCCGATCCGCGGTCGGTTTCCGCACGGTCGGCCTCGGCCGTCTCCTTGTTCTTGCACACGTTGCCCACGGCCGGGTTGAGCAGCCCCACGACGTCCACCGTGTTGCCGCAGAGGTTCACCGCCGCGGACAACGGAACCTGGAGGTTGTTCCCGGAGAGCACCCCGGGCGAACCGGCCGCCGTGGCCTCGGCGTCGGCACCGCCGGCCGCGAAGACGGCGGACGCGGGAAGAGCCACGGCCATCGCGCCGGACGCGGTGGCAACAGCGAGCACACGGTTTCGAGTAACCCGTCTCATGGATCCATACCTTCCTGAGCATCACTGCGGGTACTCACCCGCACATCTGCAAACGCCGGAACCGCAACAGGGTTATGGCGTACCGCCTTTCCAAGTCTCTGCGCTGGTCCAAAAGGCCCGACAGAGACCATCGATCATGTGACTGTCGGTTCGACGACTCGTCGCGCTTGCCATGGTGAGGGCGGTCCACAACTCGCCCCGGCACGCGGCAGTCCCGACAGGCAGGCACATGAACGGCCGTTGACTGCCCGGGCGATGGCCATGGACGGGTCGCTTTGCCGTTCGACGTGCCACACCTTCTGCTGATTTGCAGGCGAAACGGCAGACGGCGCCCGCACACCGACTCCACGGTGATCAAGCCTGTGATTTCCGACAAGGAGACGCCACTGTGCGAATTTCTGACATTCAGCGCTGCGAGGTCCGGCCTGGACGGCTTGTGGAGTGGGGGTTCAGTCCCGCGACCGTCGCGGCGGCGACGGTGCTGCCGACGGATCCGCGGCCGCCGGCGTACATCCAGGAGTCACACATCAGAACGGCGCGGTCGGTGCGCGAGGGGGGCTTGTTCGTGCCGACCTGGCTGGGTGCGGCTTTCGACCTGCCCGGCCACGTGGACCTCGACATGCTGGAACAGGCCCTCCGCGGCTGGACACTGCGCCACGAGACGCTGCGCAGCGGGTTCAGGTGGGCGGGCGACGAGATGCACCGGTTCACTCTCGACCCGGCCGATGTCACGCTCCACCGCGAAGTGGTGGGCGACTTCACCGACGCGAACCTGCTGGCCGAGCGTCTGCAAGACCGTTTCGACGAGGCGGCGGACGCTCTCGACTGGCCCAATCTCCTCTACGCGGCGGTCGTCCGCGAGGACTCCACCAGCGTGTATCTGGCATTCGACCACACCAACGTCGACGCCTACTCGCTGCAGCGCATCCCTTACGAGGTGCGGGAGTTGTACACGGCGCATGTCGCGGGGCAGCCCCTCACCGCCACACCGGTCGCGAGCTACGTGGACTTCTGCGAGCAGGAGCGGGCGAACGCGAACGCCATCGACGACACACACGCGATCGTCACGCGCTGGCGGGAGTTCATCGGCCGGTGCGACGGAAGGCTTCCGGAGTTCCCCGTCGATCTGGGCCTGCGGCCCGGCGACGCACTGCCCGTCCAGAAGCTCATGCGTGAGCCGCTCGTCGACGCGGACGCGGCCGCGGCGTTCGAGACGTACTGCCGTCCCTATGGCGGAAGCCTGGTGGGCATGCTGGCCGCGACCAGTCTGATCGTCCACGAACTCGGTGGGCAACCGGTCTACCGCACGGTCGTGCCGTTCCACACCCGGCTGAAGTCCGCATGGTCGGACTCCGTGGGCTGGTATGTCGGCGGCGCGCCGATCGAAGTACCCGCGGCACGGGACTTCGACGCCGCGCTCGCCTCGGTCCGGGCCCAGTTGCAAGCCAATCGGTCGTTGGCGCGCATTCCTCTGGCCCGGGTACTGCGCCTCCTGGGCGAAGACTTCCGCCCCACATCACCCGACTTGTACTCGATCGTCTCGTACGTGGACGCCCGCCTCATTCCCGGTTCGGCCGACTGGAGCGAACAGAAGGCGTACGGGCTGCTCCGTGTGTCGTACGGCGATCAGGTGTGCGCCTGGGTCAACCGGCTGCCCGAGGGGCTGTGGATCGCGTGCCGCCACCCGGACACGGACATCGCTTCCAAGAACGTACGCCTCTATGTCGAGAAACTTCGAGAGCTGATCGTCTCGGTTCGTCCCGCGATCCTTTCGACGTCGTAGGACGGTGATGCGCGTCGCCGGGGCGGTCACGCGGTGATGGCCGTGCGTACCGCTCGTATCAGGGACTGGGCCCGTGGGTCCGCCGTCACGCTCTTGCGGAAGCCGTTGGTGACGTAGCCGAAGGCGATGCCGGACTCGGGGTCGGCGAAGCCGAGGGCGCCGCCGCGGCCGGGGTGGCCGAACGAGCCCGGGGAGAGCAGCGGCGACGCTCCGCCGTGGAGCATGTAGCCGAGTCCGAAGCGGGTGTTGACGACGAGGACCCGGTCGGGTCCCGCGGACTGCTCCGAGCGCGCGGCCGACAGCGTCTCCGGTGTGAACAGCCGGACGCCGTCCACCTCCCCGATCAGCGCGGCGTAGAAGCGGGCGAGGCCGTCGGCGGTCGCGATGCCGTTCGAGGCGGGCAGAGCGGCGGCGCGGTAGGCGGGATCGTTCTCGTCGGGCATCGGGGTGATCGCGGCGAAGGCGCGGCGGGTGAGGCTGCCGGGGTCGGCGTACGCGTCGGAGACCGCCCGCTTGGGGCGGGTTTTGAGGCCGCCCGGCGTGGCCGGTGCCTCGGTCTGCGCGACCCGGCCCACCCGGCCGGCCACCGCCTCCGGAAGCCCGACCCACAGGTCGAGGTCCAGGGGCCGGGCCAGCTCCTCCGCGATCCACCGGCCGATCGTGCGCCCGGTGACGCGCCGGACCAGCTCGCCGGTCAGCCAGCCGTACGTCTGCGCGTGGTACCCGTGCGCGGCCCCGGGCGCCCAGGCGGGTGTCTGGGCGGCCACGGCCGCGGCCGTGAGGTCGGGGTCGGCGGCCTCGGCGGGGGTGAGCGGGCGGTCGACGGCGGGAACCCCGGCCCGGTGCGCGAGCAGATGCCGTACGCGCGTGTGCTCCTTGCCGTGCGCCTTGTACTCGGGCCAGTAGGCGGCGACCGGCGCGTCCGGGTCGAGCCGTCCTCGCTGGGCGAGCAGCAGGAGTACGGCGGCGGCGACGCCCTTGGTCGCGGAGCGCACGATCTGGGCGGTGTCGCGTTCCCAGGGCTCGGTGCCGTCGACGTCACGGGTGCCGCCCCACAGGTCGACGACCTTGTGTCCGTCGCGGTACACGGTGACGGCGGCGCCCCGGTCCCCCAGCGTCGCGAAGTTGGCCGCGAACGCCTCCCTGACCGGTTCGAAGCCCTCCGTCACTGTGCCGTTCACGTCCACGCCCGCGCTCCCTGTCGCCTCACCTCTACCGACAATGAGTGCAACACGCGTCCGCGGCCTTCGATTCCTAGGGCGCCTAGCCCAGCACGATCGTGACCTCGATGTTGCCGCGGGTGGCGTTCGAGTAGGGGCAGACCTCGTGGGCCGCGTCCACGAGCTTCGCCGCCACGTCCTCGTCGACGATGGGGAGCGAGACGCTCAGGGCGACCGCGAGTCCGTAGCCGCGCAGTTTGTTGGGGCCGATCCCGACCTTCGCCGCGACGGTGGAGCCGGAGAGATCGAGGCCCGCGCGACGGCCGACCATGACCAGGGCGTTGTGGAAGCAGGCGCTGAATCCGGCGGCGAAGAGCTGCTCGGGGTTCGTGCCATTGCCGTCGCCGCCCAGCGCCGGCGGCATCGCCACCTTCAGTTCGAGCTGCCCGTCCTGACTGGTCACATGGCCGTTGCGGCCGCCGTGAGCGGTCGCCTCGGCGACATACATGATCTTCGTCGGACGGGTGTCGACAACGGCGCCGTCGATCACGGCAGGACCTCCCCCGGAGTGGGCAACAGAAGCTCACACAGGCGCATCGCGCACAAATGTATCGTGCACAAGGTACCGGTCGGTATGGGCCTCGGGAAGCCTCGGGCGGCGACGAACTGTCAGCGCCCGCGAGCCGCCGCGCCCTCCGCGCGTTCGGCCAGCCGCCGCAGCTCCTCGCGCAGGCGCGCGACGTCGCCCTCGCTCAGGCCGGTCGCCGTGAGCAGCGCCTGCGGTACGTCCTCCGCGCGCTCCCTGAGCAGTTCGCCACGCCCGGTGAGGGCGACACGCACCGAGCGTTCGTCGTGCGCCGAGCGCTCACGGCGTACGAGCCCCGCCGACTCCAGCCGCTTGAGCAGCGGCGACATCGTGCCGTAGTCGAGGTGCAGGGCGGCGCCCAGTTCCTTGACCGTGGTCTCGCCGCGCTCCCACAGGACCAGCAGGACGAGGTACTGCGGGTAGGTGAGGCCGAGCTCGTCCAGCAGCGGGCGGTACGCCGCTGTCACGGCCCGCTGGGCGGCGTACAGGGCGAAGCACAACTGGTCGTCGAGCAGCAGCGACCCGGCCGGCGGCCCGACGTCCTCTTGTTTCGTCACGCCCCCATTGTCACGGAGCGCGGGTCGAACCCGAAGGGAAGCTCCAGACGATGGGTGCGCATGAGCCCGTCGTCGGAGAGGACGTCACCGGTCGCGCCGTCGGCGACGATCACACCGTCGCTGAGGACGAGGGAGCGGGGGCACAGTTCGAGGGCGTACGGCAGGTCGTGGGTGACCATGAGGACGGTGACGTCCAACGAGCGCAGGATGTCCGCGAGTTCACGCCGGGAGGCGGGGTCGAGGTTGGAGGAGGGCTCGTCGAGGACGAGGATCTCCGGCTCCATCGCCAGCACCGTCGCGACGGCGACCCGGCGCCGCTGCCCGAAGGACAGGTGGTGCGGCGGGCGGTCGGCGAAGGCCTCCATGCCGACGCGCTCCAGCGCCGTGCGGACGCGTTCCTCCAGTTCGGCGCCCTTCATACCCGCGGCGGCCGGCCCGAAGGCGACGTCCTCGCGCACGGTCGGCATGAAGAGCTGGTCGTCCGGGTCCTGGAAGACGATGCCGACCTTGCGCCGGATCTCCGCCATGTTCCGCTTGCCGACCGGGAGTCCGGCGACCGTCACCGTTCCGGCGCCGCCGGTCAGGATGCCGTTGAGGTGCAGGACGAGGGTGGTCTTGCCGGCGCCGTTCGGGCCGAGCAGGGCGACGCGCTCGCCGCGCCCGATCCGGAAGTCCACGCCGAACAGGGCCTGGTGCCCGTCCGGGTAGGCGAACGCGAGGCCGGAGACCTCCAGGGAAGTTGCGGCAGGCGTCACAGGGTCCATCCCAACAGGCATACGACAAGGGCGGCGAACGGAAGGGCGAGGGCGTACGACCACTGCGCCCGGGACGCGGTCACCTCGTCGATGACGGGCATGGAACCGGCGTACCCCCGGCTCACCATGGCCAGGTGCACGCGTTCCCCGCGTTCGTAGGAGCGGATGAACAGCGCGCCCGCCGATTTCGCGAGCACCCCCCAGTGGCGCACTCCGCTCGCCTCGAAGCCGCGCGACTCCCGCGCGATCCGCATGCGCCGCATCTCGTCGGTGATGACGTCGCCGTAGCGGATCATGAAGGAGGCGATCTGTACGAGGAGCGGCGGGAGCTTCAGCCGTTGCAGGCCTAGGAGCAGTTCGCGCAGTCCGGTCGTGGAGGCCAGCAGGACGGAGGCGGCGACGCCGAGGGTGCCCTTGGCGAGGACGTTCCAGGCGCCCCACAGGCCGTCGAGGCTCAGGGACAGGCCCAGCACGTCCACCCGTTCGCCCTCCGCCACGAACGGCATGAGCACCGCGAACGCGACGAACGGGATCTCGATCAGGAGCCGCCGCAGCAGGACCCCCGCCGGTACGCGGGCCTGGTGGGCGACCACGGCCAGCAGCACGGCGTACAGCGCGAACGCCCACATCGCCTCGCGCGGGGTGGAGACGACCACGACCACGAAGGCGAGGGTGGCGGCGAGCTTGGTGTGCGGCGGCAGGGCGTGCACGGGCGAGTGCCCGTGCACGTACAGCTTGTGGGCGTGGCCCGCGCCCACCTCAGACGCCTTCCGGCACGGAGGCGGGCGAGGTGTCGGCCGTACGGCGCCTGCGGACCGCCCAGAAGACGCCGCTGCCCGCGACGACGGTGACGCCGACGCCGATCACCCCGGCGAGACCGCCGGAGAGCCGGGCGTCGGAGATGTCCTTGACGCCGTATCCGGCGAGCGGCGAGTCGTCGGAGGCGTGGGCCTTGGCCTTCGCGTCGATGCCCTTGTCCTTGGCGACCTTCTCCAGGCCGTCGGGGCTCGCGGAGGCGTAGAAGCTGACGAACCCGGCGAGGACGAGGGAGGTGACCAGGCCGGTGATCCACACCTTCCGGTGCGAGGAGCGGGCCGCGACGGGGGCGGGGGCGGCCGTGGGCGTGTCGACGAGTTCCCCGTTCACCCGCAGCTTGAGGCGCTGCTGGAGGCCGCGGGCGCCGTACACGAGGTCGGGCCGTACGGCGATGACGGCGCCGACGGTGAGCGCCGTGATCACGGCCTCGCCGATACCGATGAGGACGTGGACGCCGACCATGGCCGTGGCGACCTTGGAGAGTGCGATGTCGGTGGTGCCGCCGACCGCGTAGATGAGGGTGAAGGCGACGGCGGCGGCCGGGACGGAGAGCAGCGCGGCGACGAAGGAGGCGACGGTGACCGAGCGCCGCGTGCGGGGCAGCACCTTCACCAGGCCGCGGAAGACGGCGTACGCGACGACCGTGGTGACGATCGCCATGTCGGTGATGTTCACGCCGAGCGCGGTGAGCCCGCCGTCGGCGAAGAGGATGCCCTGCATGAGCAGGACCACGGAGACGCAGAGGACGCCCGTGAAGGGTCCGACGAGGATCGCGGCCAGGGCGCCGCCGAGCAGATGTCCGCTGGTCCCCGCGGCGACCGGGAAGTTCAGCATCTGCACGGCGAAGATGAACGCGGCGACGAGGCCGGCGAGCGGCGCGGTCCGTTCGTCGAGTTCACGGCGGGCACCCCGCAGGCTCACGGCGACGGCGCCTGCGGCGACCACGCCTGTGACCGCGGAGACCGGGGCATTGATGAATCCGTCAGGTACGTGCACCGTCCGATGATAGTGCCTTGTTGCGAATGACTTGCAAGAGCGCGGACACGCGAACAACATGCGACAGGCAGGCGTACGGGAGCAGTTCACCGGCGGCGAACGGGCGCGCGGGAGCGGTCCGCCGGCCTCGGAGCCCGGACCGCCGGGGGTGAATGCGGCCGCCGCGCACATGGACCCGCCGCGAGCGGGCAGGCGTTCCCTGAGGGAGGGTCACGGACGGCCGGAGAGCGGTTTCCGCGAGATGTGCGACATTGGAATGGTGACGGAATTCACATCTTCCACATAGGTGACGCAGCGTAAGGAGTCGGTACATGCACGCCGTCGAACAGTACGCCCGCGCTCATATCGTGACGGACACCGCCGACTCCCTCGACGACGAACACCGGGCCGTCCCGGTGGCCCTCCGGTACGACCCGGAGGCGGATCCCGGCCGGGTGTGCGTCACGCTGCCCGGCCCGCACGAGTGGACCTTCGACCGCGAACTCCTGGAACGGGGTCTGCGTGTCCCCGTCGACAGCGGCGAGGTCCGCATCTGGCCGTGCGGCCGTGTCCAGGCCGTCCTGGAGTTCCACTCGGCGCAAGGGGTGGCGGTCGTCCAGCTCGACACGAAGGCGCTCATGCGGTTCCTCCGCCGTACGTACATGGCCGCCACGCCCGTGGCGCACTAGAGGAACGGCACATACCCGAGAGACCTCGCCGAGGCGTCGGCGAGGTCTCTCGGGTGAACGGTCCGGCCGCGGGAGCCGAGGTCGGACCGCGGAAGCGTCCGAGGGTCAGACCCCGACCAGCTTGCGGTCGTGGTCCCCGTCACGCGGCTTCTCCTCGAGCGCCCGCAGGCCCTCGCCCTCGACATCGACGTTCGGCAGCACGCGGTCCAGCCACTTCGGCAGCCACCAGGCCCGCTTGCCGAGCAGGGCGAGCACCGCCGGGACGAGTGCCATCCGGACGACGAACGCGTCGAAGAAGACGGCGATGGCGAGACCGAAGCCGATCATCTTGATCATCGACTCGCTGGAGCCGATGAACCCGGAGAACACGGCGATCATGATGACGGCGGCGGCCGTGACGACCCGCGCGCCGTGCTTGAACCCGGTGACGATCGCCTGACCGGGCTTCTCACCGTGGACGAAGGCCTCCCGCATGCGCGTCACGAGGAACACCTCGTAGTCCATGGCGAGACCGAAGACCACGCCCACCATGAAGATCGGCATCATGGACATGATCGGGCCGGTCTCCTCGACGCCCATCAGGCCGGACAGCCAGCCCCACTGGAACACCGCGACGACCGCGCCGAGGGCCGCCATCACGCTGAGCAGGAAGCCGAGGGCCGCCTTCAGCGGAACGAGGATCGAACGGAACACCACGATCAGCAGCAGGAAGGCGAGACCGACCACGAGCGCGAGATACGGGATCAGCGCGTCGTTGAGCTTCTGCGAGAAGTCGATGTTCATGGCCGTGGAGCCGGTGACGAGCACGGTCGCGTCCGTCTCGGCCTTGATGTCGGCACCGGTGCCGCGGATCTTGTGGACCAGGTCCTCGGTCGTGACGGAGGACGGCTTCGAGTCGGCGATCACCGTGATCATCGCGGTGTCCCCGGCCTTGTTGGGGGCCGCCGGGCTCACGCTCACGACACCCTTGAGGTCCTTGATCTCGTCGTGAACGGTGCTGAACACCGTCTTGGGGGTGTCGCTCGCCTTCGCGTCGACGACGACCATCAGCGGACCGTTGAAACCGGGCCCGAAGCCCTCGGAGAGCAGGTCGTAGGCCCGGCGCTGGGTGGTGGAGACCGGCTGCGAGCCGTCGTCGGGCAGGCCGAGCTGGAGCGAGGCGGCCGGAACCGCGGCGGCGCCGAGGCCGACCACGCCGAGCAGCAGCACCGCGAGCGGGCGGCGGACGACGAAGCTCGCCCAGCGCGTGCCCATATTGGGCTTGCCCTGCTTCTTGGCGGCACGGCCGCCGCCGAGCAGCCTGCTCTTCTGGCCGGCCGGCTGGACCCTGCGGCCCGCGTAGCCGAGCAGCGCGGGAATCATGGTCAGGGCGATGAGGACGGCGACGGCGACCGTGCCCGCCGCGGCGACACCCATCTTCGTGAGCATCGGGATGTTGACGACCGACAGTCCGACCAGCGCGATCACGACGGTCAGTCCGGCGAAGACCACGGCCGAACCCGCAGTGCCGACGGCGCGTCCGGCCGCTTCCTCGCGTTCGCGGCCCTCGGCCAGTTCGGCCCGGTAGCGGGAGACGATGAAGAGGGCGTAGTCGATGCCGACCGCGAGGCCGATCATCATCGCGAGGGTGGAGGTGGTGGAGCCGAGGTCGAGCACGCTCGCGAGCGCGGTGATCGTAGAGACGCCGATGCCGACGCCGATCAGCGCGGTCAGCAGCGGCAGTCCGGCGGCGATCAGGGAACCGAAGGTGATGACGAGGACGACCGCGGCGATCGCGATGCCGATGACCTCGCTGGAACCGGTCTCGGGCGTCGCCTGGAGCGCGTCACCGCCCACCTCGACGGTCAGTCCGGAGTGCCGCGCGTCCTCGGCGGCCGCCTTCAGGGCGTCCTTCGAGGCGTCCTTCAGCTCCATGCCGGAGACCTCGTACTTCACCGAGGCGTAGGCGACCGAGCCGTCCTTGCTCACCGCCTGGGTCTTGAACGGGTCGCTGACGGAGGTGACCTCGGAACCGGTGCCGAGCACCTTGACGGCCTTCTCGACCGCCGACTTGTTGTCCTTGTCGGCCATCTTCTCGCCGGCGGGCGCCTTGAAGACGACCCGCGCGGTCGCTCCGTCGGCGCTCATCCCGGGGAAGCGGCTCTCCAGCAGGTCGAAGGCCTTCTGCGCCTCGGTGCCGGGGATCGAGAAGGAGGACGATCCCGCGACGGGCGCGGAGGCGGCGCCGACACCCGCGAGCGTCAGCAGGGCCACCCATATCAGGGCGGCGAAGTGCCGGCGCCGGAAGGCGAGACGGCCGAGTTTGTAGAGGAACGTGGCCACGAGGGCGTACTCCCGGTCAGGTCGTGGAAGGGCAGGGGCTGGTGTGATCACCCGTGTGGGGGCAGGGGGGATCAGCCCGACGACGTGAGCGGCGCGTCAGGTGCGACTGCAGAGATCTGCAGAGAAGAGGTGGCGGTGGTGCGGGGTCGGGTGCGGGACGTCAGGCGCCGAGAGCGGGGAGAACCACGGCGTCGACATACGAATGCAGGAAGGCCTGTGTCGGTGGGAGCTCGTCGATCATGGTGCGGGCGGCGAAGGCGCCGATGAGCATGTGCATCACGTACTCCATCGCCGGGTTGTCCGCACGGATCTCACCTCGGTCGACACCGCGCTGGAGGACCATGCGCAGCTCTTCCATCTCCGGCTCGATCAGCCATTCCCGGAACGCCTTCAGCAGATCCGGATTCGAGTGCGCCGCCATGGCCAGGCCCCGCATCAGCGCGGAGTCCCGCTCCATCTGGCAGTCGTCCTGCCGGAGGGTCAGTGCGTGGAAGTCGCCCCGCAGGCTCCCGGTGTCCAGGTCGGAGAACTTCAGCGGCTTCTGGTGCCGCAGTGCTTTCACGACGAGTTCGGCCTTGCCGCCCCACTGGCGGTAGAGGGTGGCCTTGCTGGAACGGGTGCGGGTCGCGACGGCGTCCATCGTGAGGGCGTCGTAGCCGACCTCCCGAAGCAGGTCGAGCACGGCCGTGTACAGCTCGGCTTCACGCTCGGGCGTGATCCGACTGCGACGCGCCGTTGCGGCTTCAGTCATCCCACTCACCTCTCCCGCTTCGGACGACATGGATTCGTATGTCCCTGAAGATACCCCGGGACACCAGCGAAACGAAACCGTTTCGTACGTGTGCTGGGTCACGCCGGGACGAGGCGGGGCGCACGGCCGGGGGCCGATGGGATCGGTGGGACCGGTAGGACTGGTGGGACCGGCGCGGGGCGAGTGGGGCCGTGGCGGGGCGCGTGAGGAGGCGCGTGTGGGGGCGAGCGTGGGGGCGCGTACGGGAACGTACGCGCCCCCACGCGCACCTTCCGTATCCCCGCCCGCACCCACGTCCCACAACGCGCCCCCGGCGCCACGAGTTGCCGGGGCCACTCCAGCGGAAAAGCATGGGGAGGTGAGCGACGAGTACGAGAACGCGACCACGGACGAGAACTCCTCCGGCTATCTGCGCTTCCCGCATCTGAGCGGCGACCGGCTGTGCTTCGTCACCGAGGACGACCTGTGGCTGGCCCCGCTCGACGGCCGCGGACGCGCCTGGCGGCTCACCGTCGACCGTACGAAGGTCGGCCACCCCCGCTTCTCCCCCGACGGCCGGCGGATCGCGTACACGAGCTGGCGGAGCCTCGTGCCGGAGATCCATCTGGCGCCGGTGGACGGCGGACCGGGCCGCCGGCTCACCTACTGGGGCAGCGCCGACACCCAGGTGTGCGGCTGGTCCCCCGAGGGCGACATCCTCGCCGTCGCCTCGCATGGCCAGCCCTTCTCCTACTTCACCTGGGCCTACTCCGTCCCCACCGACGGCGACCCCGGCCGCAAACAGCCCTGGGGCCCGGTCTCGGACATCGGCGTCGCCGACGTCGCGGGCGAGCGGAAGACCCTGCTGCTCACCGGCACCCCACCGCACGAACCGGCCGCCTGGAAGCGCTACCGGGGCGGGGCCATGGGCCGTATCTGGCTGCACGGCAGACAACTCGTCGCCGAACTCGGCGGCCATCTCGCCTGCCCGATGTTCGTCGACGGGCGGATCGCGTTCCTCTCCGACCACGAGGGCATCGGCAACCTCTACTCGTGCACGTACGAGGGCTCCGACCTGCGCCGCCACACCGATCACGACGCCTTCTACGCCCGGCACGCCTCCTCGGACGGCACCCGGATCGTCTACCAGTGCGCGGGCGATCTGTGGATCGTCGACAACCTCTCCCCCGAGTCGGTCCCCCGCCGCCTAGATGTCCTGCTGGGCGGTCCGCGCGCGGGACGGCGTACGTACCCGGTGCCGGCCGCGCAGCACGTGGACAGCATCTCCGTGGACGAGACGGGCCGGGCCAGCGCCGTCGTCGTACGCGGCAGCCTGTACTGGCTCACCCATCGCGACGGGCCCGCGCGCACCATCGCGGACACCCCGGGCGTACGGGTCCGGCTGCCGGAGATGCTCGGCTCGGGCGGCCAGGTCGCCTACGTCACCGACGCGGACGGCGAGGACGCCGTCGAGATCGCCTACCTGCCCCGCGCGACCGGCGCCCGCGAGCCGCGTCGCCTCGCCTCCGGCCGGCTGGGACGCGTACAGGAACTGGTGTCGGACCCGCAGGGCGAACGCCTCGCCATCGCCTCGAACGACGGACGCCTGCTGCTGCTCGACGCCACGGAGGAGCCGGGGGAGGGTGCCGAACTGGGCGGGCTGGAGGAACTCGATGGGGTCGATGGGCTCGGGGGGACCGATGAATCCGGGGAGACCGGGGGAGCCGGGGAATCCGGGGAAGCCGGGGAATCCGGGGAGGTCGAAGCGGCTGAGGGGGCTGGTGGATCTGGTGGGGCCGACGAGGCCAGTGGTTCTGGTAGGTCTGGTGGGTCCGGCGACGCCTCGCGGAACGGGCCCGAGGACGGGACGGAGGACGGGGACGAGGACGGGGCGGGGACCGGGGCCGGGGTGGAATCCGGTGGCGCCCCGACGAGCGGGGCGGGTGAGGTCACCGAGCTCATCCGGTCCATCAACGGGCCGGTGACGGACCTCGCCTTCTCACCGGACGGCGCCTGGCTGACCTGGTCGCACCCCGGGATCGGCCGTTCCCTGCGGCAGATCAAGATGGCCCGCATAAAGGACCGCCTCATCGTCGACGTCACCAACGGCCGCTTCGAGGACGAGAATCCGGTGTTCACGCGCGACGGCCGCTATCTCGCCTTCCTTTCCTGGCGCGGCTTCGACCCCGTGTACGACGTGCACACCGGCGACCTGTCCTTCCCCCTCGGCTGCCGCCCCTACCTCGTCCCCCTGTCCTCCGCCACCCCTTCCCCGTTCGCGCTGAACCCCGACGGGCGGCCCGTCGCCGGGGGGCTCGACCCGGTCGAGGACGGGTCCGGCGACGGCACCGCGACGACCGTCGAGCTCGAAGGCCTGGAGAGCCGGGTGACGCCCTTCCCGGTCACCGCCTCCAAGTACTCGGCGCTGCGCCCGGTCGCGGGCGGCGGCCTGGTCTGGCTGCGCTGGCCGATCTCCGGCGCGCTGGGCGAGACGTTCGCCAACCCCGACGACACGACCGGCCGGCCGACCCTTGAGTTCTTCAACATCACCAAGGCGAAGAAGTCCGAACTCGTCGACCACCTCGACTGGTTCGCCGTGAGCGGCGACGGCTCCCGGCTGGTCGTCGTCGACGAGGGAGACCTGCGCGCCGTCCCGTCGACCGAGTCCGGCGACAGCGACTCCACCGTCTGGATCGATCTGCGCCGCATCCTGCACGAGGTGAACCCGTGCGCCGAGTGGCGCCAGGCGTACGCGGAGGCGGGCCGCATCATCCGCGCCTACTACTGGGACCCGGACATGTGCGGCATCGACTGGGACGCGATCCTGGAGCAGTACCGTCCCCTGGTCGAACGGGTCTCCTCCCCCGACGAGTTCGCGGACCTGCTGCGCGAGGTGCTCGGCGAACTGGGCACCTCGCACGCGTACGTGAGTCCGGCGCGCCGCAACGAGGGCCCGCCCCAGTACCAGCGCTGGCAGGGCCTGCTGGGCGCCAACTTCGTCTGCCGTGACGGGAACTGGATGCTCAAGCGCATCCTGCCCGGCGACTCCTCCGACTCCAAGGCGCGTTCACCGCTGGCCGGGGCCGGGATCCGCGAGGGCGCGGTCCTCACCCATGTCGACGGACGTCCGGTGAACCCGGTCACCGGACCGTATCCGCTGCTCGCGGGCGCGGGCGGCACGACGGTGGAGCTGACCTTCACCCCGGCGGAGGGCGAGGGCCGCTCCCGCCGGGTGGCCGTGGTCCCGCTGATCGACGAACGCCCCTTGCGCTACCAGGACTGGGTGGCCAAACGCCGCCAAGTGGTACGGGAGTTGAGCGGCGGTCACTGCGGCTATCTGCACATCCCGGACATGGGCGGCTCCGGCTGGGCCCAGTTCAACCGCGACCTGCGGATGGAGGTCTCGCGCCCGGCCCTCATCGTCGACGTGCGGGGCAACGCGGGCGGCCACATCAGCGAACTCGTCGTCGAGAAGCTGACCCGCACGATTCTCGGCTGGGACCTCACCCGTGACGCCCAGCCGGTGTCGTACGCCTCCAACGCCCCGCGCGGCCCGGTGGTGGC
This sequence comes from Streptomyces sp. NPDC005070, assembly GCF_053600395.1. Classification (NCBI taxonomy): domain Bacteria; kingdom Bacillati; phylum Actinomycetota; class Actinomycetes; order Kitasatosporales; family Streptomycetaceae; genus Streptomyces; species Streptomyces sp. NPDC005070. The sequence goes on from NZ_JBSFZS010000050.1 coordinate 51,977, forward strand.
GCTGGCCGACGAGGCGACGTCGTCCGACGGCGACATGATCACCGCCGCCTTCAAACTGCTGAAGCTGGGCCCGGTCGTGGGGCAGCGCACCTGGGGCGGCGTCGTCGGCATGACCGGCCGCCACAGCCTCGGCGACGGCACGGTCATCACGGTGCCGATGAACGCCGCCTGGTTCGACGCGTACGGCTGGTCCGTCGAAAATCACGGTGTCGCACCGGACTTGGAGATCCTGCGCACCCCGCTCGACTGGGCGGAGGGCCGTCACGCCCAGTTGGACGACGCCATCCAGCTCTCCCTCGACCTGTTGCGCACCCACCCCGCGGCCTCGCCGCCGGACCACTCGGACGTGCCCGACCGACGACGGCCGAAGCTCCCCCCGAGGCCGGACTGACCCGACACCGGCCCGACCGGAGCGGAGCGGCGAACCGGCCCCCGGCTCCCGGCTCCCGGCTCCCGGCTCCCGGCTCCGACGAGTCGCCCCAGTCCGGCCCGGGCGTAGCCCGGAGCTGGCGGAGCTGACTCGGCCCGGCGCGGCCGTACATAAAAGCCGGACATCCATGCCGGACATGAAAACCGGACATGAAGGAAGACCGGGCATGAAGACCGGGCACGCGAACAGGGCGCCCTCCAGGAGGAGGGCGCCCCATTCATTCAGGCCGAGCAGGCCTGGCAGGTGCTTCGGTCAGACGTCGTAGTCCTGGTCGAAGCGGTCCTGGGCCTCCCGCTGAGCACGCTCCGGCTCCGGCTTCGCGCCGTCACGGCCGGCCGGGGCACGACGGCTCGCCTCGTCCTGGCGGCCTTCGGGGTGGCGGCTTTCGGGGCGCGTCTTCGTCTTGGCCTGCGGCTTGCCCTGCTGCTTCATCCGCTCGGCCTTGTCCTTGAACTGGTCCTGCATGCTCATGAGATTCACTCCTGTTGCGGGTGAGGGATTCGGCCCTCGATCTCCCCCTCGGAGTGGGGAAGGTCCGGGCCTCGACCAGACTGACACGCAGGAACACAGCACGCATTTCGGTCAGTCACTCACCGTGAGACACGCCGGTGGGACGTGTTCCGGAGGCCCGCCGGAAGCCCTGTGCGGGCCCTCGGCAGGCCTCCGGGACGCCTCCGGGACGCCTCCGCCCGCCTCAGGGAGCCGTCGACTTCCGCTCCTGCTCGTCGGCCGCCCCGCCGGCCCCGACCAGCCCGGTCCGCACCGCGCCGAGGCGCGGTTCGAACCGCCGCATCTCGCGCTGCCCGACCGACCCGATGACACCGGGCAGGTACCCCCGGATCCCCTGCATCCCGCGCAGCCACCACTGCGCGTACACATGGCTGGAGCGGCGCTCGATGCCGGCCACGATCCGGTCGACGGCCGGCCCCAGCGGATACGTCTTGTTGGACGGCCACGGCAGCCTCTGCCGCAACTCCCGCATCACGTCGTCCTGATCGGCTCCGCGCACCATGTCGGTGTCGGTCCAGGACAGATACCCGACGCCGACACGGACGCCCTTGTGGCCGACCTCGGCGCGCAGACTGTGCGCGTACGCCTCGACACCGGACTTGGAGGCGCAGTAGGCCGACATCATGGGGGCGGGGGTCATCGCGGCCAGCGAGGCGATCTGCAGCAGGTAGCCCCGGCTCGCCGTCAGCGCCGGCAGGAACGCCCGCGCGGTGACGGCCGATCCGATCAGGTTCACCTCGATCACCCGCCGCCAGGCGACGGGGTCGGAGTCCACGAAGGGCCCGCCGCTCGCGACACCGGCGTTCGCGACGACGATGTCCACCTTCCCGAACCGCTGCTCGACCTCCCGGGCCACCCGCGCCATCGCCTCGTGGTCGGTGACATCGGCGTACCAGTGGTCGCTCTCGCCGCGCAGCCGCTCGGAGACCCGCTTGAGCTCGTCGGCCTCCAGTCCGACCAGCGCGACCTTCGCCCCGCGCGCGGAAAGTTTGCGGGCGAGGAGTTCACCGACACCGCGTGCGGCCCCCGTCACGACGGCGACCTGCCCTTCCAGGCTCACCTTGCTCATGCGCCCTCCTTGATCTCTGCGGTCTCCGCGATTCCTGCGGTCTCCGCGATTCCTGCGGTCTCCGTGATTCCTGCGGTCTCCGCGATCCGCTCGGCCTGTTCGGCTCGCGCGGTCTCCACGGCGTACGTGGCGACGAGTTCCCTGATCCGGGCGGTCACCAGTTCCGGCGCCTCCACCGGAGTCATGTGCCCGAGGCCCGGCAGCTCGGTGCTGCCGACACAGTTCGGCAGCGCCGCCACGAGGGCGCGCGCGTGCACGACCGGTGTCATCCGGTCCACGCTGCCCGCGATCACCGCGGTCGGCACCCTCAACTGCCGTACCCCCGCGTCGAGATCGAGCGTGGCGAGCACGGCTGACCAGGCGTGGCGCACGGTACGCGGACAGGCGTGCACGATCCGCGCGCACGCGTCCACCATCACGGGGGACGAACCGGGCCCCATGGTCGCGTACTTGAGGATCCGCCGGGCAACAGGCGTGACGGGCCCGAGCGGTGCGCGCGAGCCGAGCACGGCCCCGGTGAGACGCGTCCGGAGCCGCCCGGCACGCCACGGCAGCACCCGCGACTCCTCCACGAGCCGCGTACTCCCCGTGCTGCACAGCAGCGCCGCCGCCGCGTGTTCCTGGAACCGCGGCCGCGCCGAGGCCGCCATCAGCGTCATCCCGCCCATGGAGTGGCCCGCGAGCACGGCCTTCTCGCCCGGCGCGAGGGTGGCCGCGAGCACCGCCTCCAGGTCGTCGGCGAGCGCCTCGGTGCTGCACGCGTCACTCGCGGGACTGCGTCCGTGCCCGCGCTGGTCGTACGCGATGACGCGGTGGTCGGCCGCGAGGTCCCGGATCTGGGCCGCCCAGAAGGCCGTAGAGCAGGTCCAGCCGTGCGCGAGGACGACGGCGGGCGCGTCCTCGGGGCCGTGCACCTCGACGTGCAGTCGCGCGCCGTCCGCGGAGTGCGCGATCAGTTCCCGCGCCGGTACGGGAGGCGCGTACGCCCCTTGTGCCTCGTGCGTCGGTCGGCTCACGCGCCTGCCTCCACCTTCTTCTCGCGGGTGCTCTTCGTACGCGGCTCGGGGGCGGCCTCCGGCGTCTCTCCCGGTGCGGGTTCGCCCGCGCGCAGCACGTCGTACTCCCCCAGGTCGACGCGGCGCGTGGCGCCCCGGAACTCGGTCGTCGTGCCGGGCCACACGGTCGTGTTGACGCCGTTGGCGTCCAGGTACCAGCTCGTGCAGCCGCCGGTGTTCCACACCGTGCGCTTCATGCGTTCCTGGACCCGGTGGTTCCAGGCGTCGACGGCGCCGGGGCGGGCGTCGAGCGCCACGCGGCCCCCGAGGACGCCCAGTTGCCGTACGAAGTCCGCCATGTAGTTGAGCTGGGACTCGATCATCAGGATCATCGAGGAGTTCCCGAGCCCGGTGTTCGGTCCGGTGATCGTCATCCAGTTGGGGAAGCCGGCCGCGGTGGCTCCGCGCAGCGACTTCATGCCGTCCTTCCACGACTCGGCCAGCGTCCTGCCGTCCGCCCCGACGACCCGTTCGGCGATCGGCATGTCGGTGACGTGGAAGCCGGTCCCGAAGACGATCGCGTCGACCTCGGCCCGGCTGCCGTCGGCGGCGACCAGCGTGGAGCCCTCGATCCGGTCGAGCCCGGAAGCGACGACGTCCACGTTCGGCTTGGTGAGCGCCGGATAGTAGGCGTTCGACAGCAGGATGCGCTTGCAGCCGATCCGGTAGTCGGGCGTCAGCTTCGCGCGCAGCTCCGGGTCCTTGACGGCGCGTGAGATGTTCCGCCTGGCGAGCCGCTCGACCAGGCCGAGTTCGTCGGGGCGCTTGGTGAACGCCTGCACCTGGAGTTCCCGGATGCCCCACAGCAGTCCGCGCCGGGCCTGCGCGGTGAAGGGAAGCCGCCGGTGCAGCCACCGCTCGGCGCCGCTGATGGCCCGGTCGACCCGCGGCATCACCCACGGCGGGGTGCGCTGGAACAGCGTCAGCCGGGCGACGTCCTGCTGGATCGCCGGCACGATCTGGATGGCGGAGGCGCCGGTGCCGATCATGGCCACCCGCTTGCCGCGCAGGTCGTAGTCGTGGTCCCAGCGGGCCGAGTGGAACACCTTGCCGGTGAAGGTGTCGACCCCCGGGACCGAGGGGATCTTGGGGTCGGAGAGCGGCCCGGTCGCGGATACCACGACGTCCGCCGTCAGGGATCCGCTGCTGGTCTCGATGCGCCAGTGGAGCTTGTCCGTGTCCCAGGTCATCATCGTGACCTCGGAGTTGAACCGCAGGTGCGGCCGGAGCCGGAAGACGTCCGCCACGTGCTCCAGGTACGCGCGGATGTGCTCCTGCCCGGAAAAGGTGCGCGGCCATTCGGGGTTGGGCGCGAACGAGAACGAGTACAGATGCGAGGGGACGTCGCAGGCGCACCCGGGATAGCTGTTGTCGCGCCAGGTGCCGCCGACGCCGCCGGCCCGTTCCAGGACCACGAAGTCGGTGATCCCTTCGCGTCGCAGCCGTACGGCGGCGCCCAGCCCCCCGAACCCGGACCCGATCACCGCCACCCGTACATGCTCGTGCTCGGTCATCCCGACGCCTCCCTAGCCCGCACGACCACGCCAGTGAACACTGGCACAATCGGGAGGGTAGAGCAGCTTCGTACTCATGGGTAGGGGTCGCGACCGGGAAAGTTACCGGGGGTACGACGTAGGGTGCGGACGTGGCCGAGGGATCAGGAAAGCGCGGCGCGGAGACGCGGACAGGGGGCGCGGCGACGCGGAAGTCCGGCGGGCGCCGGCCGGACGCGACGCGCGGAGCCCCGGAACCCGACCCCGGGCCGCCCACCGGCACCGCCCGCTCCGCGCCGGAGCCCGGCCGCCGCGAGTACCGCATGGAGGAACTGGCCGAGAAGGCCGGCATCACCGTGCGCACACTGCGCTTCTACCGGGAGCGCAAGCTCATACCGCCGCCCCGGCGCGAGGGCCGCATCGCCTGGTACGACGACACCCACCTGGCCCGGCTGCGCACCATCTCGGCGCTGCTGGAACGCGGCCACACCCTGAACGGCATCGCGGAACTGGCCGAGGCCTTCGACCACGGCCGTGACGTCGGCGAACTGCTCGGGCTCGGCGAGCCCAGCGAGGAGACCCCGGTCCGCCTCTCCCCCGAGGAACTGGCCGACGTCTTCGTGGGCCAGGCGACCGGCGAGAACCTCGCCGCGGCGCTCGACCTCGGCTATCTCGGCACGGACGGCGGCGAGATCGTGCACATCAGCCGCCGCCTCCTCGACGTCTCGGCGGCCCTGGTCCGCGAGGGCATACCGCTCGCGGACGTCCTGACGGCGGCCCGCCGCGTACGCGAGCACACCGAGGCCCTGGCCGAACTCTTCACCACACTGGTCCTCACCGAGGACCGCACCCCCGACGACCTCCAGCGCCTGCGCCCCCTGGCCAAGAGCGTGGTGGAAGCGGAACTGTCGATGGCCATGGACCGCCGGCTACGGGATCCCCGGGCCTAGTCCGTACCCGGGAAGGGCTGCCGGGTCGGCCGGTCGTTCAACCCAGCGAGGGATATCGCCGTCTTCGTATGCAGAGCGCTGGACGGCAACACAGCGTATTCAGGGCAGCCCCGGAACCGCCGACGGAACACCGAGTCCCCCGACGTGCGGTTCACCCCATCGAAGTACTTTCCGATCAATGAAGGACAGACGCGTGTTCGCGGCCCGAGAGTGAGATCGAAAAGGCCCCGGCGGCTGTCCTACCAGCCCCGGGGTACGGCCGACACTTCGCGGAGCGCCGACGTGCCCAAGAGTAGTGCTCACCCATCCCTGCCGCCTTCAAGTCCCACCCAGCGCCGACGAGCTCTCGGCGCCGTGCGCCTCAGCTGCCTCACCGAGGTAACCACCTCACCCGGCAGGCAGCGCACCGCGATCCAACTGTGCACCGAGCAGATGGGCTTCACGCTGATCGCCGAAGCCTCAGATCTCGGAGTATCGGCGCACACGTTGTCCCCCTTCGAGAGACCCTCGCTGTCGTCTTGGCTGCGGCGCCCGGACGAGTACGACGCCATCGTGTGGTCGCATGTGGACCGCGCCGTGCGATCCGTCGTGCACATGTCCGAGCTGATCGAGTGGGGTCAGGAGCATGCAACGACACTCGTCTTCGGCCTGCCCGAGGAGCATCAACCGCTCGTGGTCTCGACGCGGCCGGACGGCGACAC
>NZ_JBSFZS010000051.1:0-57384 GCF_053600395.1 Streptomyces sp. NPDC005070
GGAAGCCGTAGCGAAAGCGAGTCCAAATAGGGCGATTCAGTAGCGCGCTCAAGACCCGAAGCGGAGTGATCTAGCCATGGGCAGGTTGAACCGACGTCAGTGGACGTCGCCCATGAGCGCCTTGACCTTCTTGCGGTACATCCACACCGCGACACCGGCGATCACGGCGAGCGTGGCCTCCATGGCGACGATGCCCGTCTTGTTGAGGTCGACCTCGGCGATGGAGAGCAGACCGGTCGTGGCGTCACCGGCGGTGACGGCCAGGAACCAGACACCCATCATCTGGGAGGCGTACTTCGCCGGAGCCATCTTCGTGGTGACGGAGAGGCCGACCGGGGAGAGCATCAGCTCACCGACGGTCTGCACGAAGTAGATCGCCACCAGCCACATCGCGGCCGCCTTGTGACCGCCCTCGGCGATCGTCAGCGGGGCCAGGAAGAGGAAGAACGACGCGCCGATCAGGATCAGACCCGAGGCGAACTTCGTCGCCGTGCTCGGCTCCTTGCCGCGCTTGTTCAGCCACAGCCACGCGAAGGCGAAGACCGGGGCCAGCGCCATGATCATGACCGGGTTGACCGACTGGTACCAGGAGACCGGGAACTCCCAGCCGAAGATGGTGTTCTTCGCCGACTCGTCGGCGAAGATCGACATCGTCGAGCCGCCCTGGTCGTAGATCATCCAGAAGACGGCCGCGGCCACGAAGAACCAGATGTACGCGGACATCTTCGACTGGTCGGCACGGTCCAGGGACTTGTCGCGCTTGATGCGCCCGATGACCATGACCGGGATGACCAGGCCGGCGATGATGATCGGGACCAGCAGCCAGTTCAGCGTGTAGTGGCCCGAGAAGCCGACGATCGCGTAGAAGACGACGGCGACAGCGGCCCACAGCGCGGACTTGCGCAGCGTCGCGGACTTCTCCTCGGCCGTCAGAGGCGTGGGGACCTCGTGCGAGCGGGCGTTGAGGTGACGGCCGCCGAGCAGGTACTGGATGAGACCCAGCGCCATGCCGAGCGCGGCGAGGGCGAAGCCCAGGTGCCAGTTCACGCTCTCGCCGACGGTGCCGATGATCAGCGGAGCGGCGAAGGCGCCGAGGTTGATGCCGACGTAGAACAGCGTGAAGCCACCGTCACGGCGCGGGTCGTCCGGGCCGTCGTAGAGGTGGCCCACCATCGTGGAGATGTTGGCCTTCAGCAGACCGGAACCGATCGCCACGAGGCCGAGGCCCGCGTAGAAGGTGCCGGAGGAGGGCAGAGCCAGCGTGAGGTGGCCCAGCATGATGATCAGACCCGCGACGGCGACCGTCTTGCGGGGGCCGAGGACACGGTCCGCGAACCAGCCGCCGGGCAGGGCGAGCAGGTACACGAGGGAGAGGTACACCGAGTAGATCGCGGTCGCGGTGGCCGCGCTGAGGTGCAGACCGCCCGGTGCCACCAGGTACAGCGGGAGCAGTGCCTTCATCCCGTAGTAGGAGAAACGCTCCCACATCTCGGTCATGAAGAGAGTGGCCAGTCCGCGGGGGTGGCCGAAGAAGGTCTTCTCGGAGCCAGGGATTCCCGGGGTCACCGAGTCCTTCGTCAGGCTGGACGCCATGGTCGATCCTTGCTGGTCGGGACGCGCTGTTGGGGGGTCCCCTCACTCACGCCGACAGCGAGAGCTCGGGGGAATTGCGCGCCCATGGGGGGCGGCCGGCACCGGCGGGGTCCGGCGCCCCTCCCCACGCCCATGGGGAGTCCGCTCCGGCATTGCCGGAGCGGCGGACGGCGACCACCGGGATCCACGCCCGTCACGCATCAGCGTGTACGGGCCCGGCCACAGGTCTTTCCTTCGAGGCTGGCTGACACCAGCCCGCACACAGAAGAGACCTTCAGCATCAAGTTCGAGCCAAAGGTCCCGATGTGGTGCAACAGGCGTCTGGTCACCATACGACATCGCAATGCCCCATATGGAAGGACTTGAGATATGGATCACAGGCAATCATGGAACCGCGAGCGACCTTTCGAAGGTGTCAGTAACGATCGCATCCCACACCCACAGGTAAGAAACACCCGGACGGAGGGTGTGAATCCCACGGGCGGATCACTGCCCGGGCGTGCGGCACGGCGGACTACCATCACCCCATGACCCGTGTACTGCTCGCCGAGGACGACGCGTCCATCTCGGAGCCACTGGCCCGTGCCCTGCGCCGGGAGGGTTACGAGGTCGAAGTCCGCGAGGACGGCCCCACCGCGCTCGACGCCGGCATGCAGGGCGGTGTCGACCTCGTGGTCCTGGACCTCGGACTGCCCGGCATGGACGGCCTGGAAGTCGCCCGCCGGCTCCGCGCCGAGGGCCACACCGTGCCCATCCTCATCCTCACCGCACGCGCCGACGAGGTGGACACCGTCGTCGGCCTCGACGCGGGCGCCGACGACTACGTCACCAAGCCGTTCCGGCTCGCGGAACTGCTCGCCCGGGTACGGGCGCTGCTCCGGCGCGGCGCCGCCGAGCCCCAGCAGCCGCCCGCCACCCACGGCGTGCGCATCGACGTCGAGTCGCACCGCGCCTGGATGGGCGAAGAGGAACTCCAGCTCACGGCGAAGGAGTTCGACCTCCTGCGGGTCCTGGTGCGGGACGCGGGCCGCGTCGTCACACGCGACCAGCTCATGCGCGAGGTCTGGGACACCACGTGGTGGTCCTCCACCAAGACGCTCGACATGCACATCTCGTGGCTGCGCAAGAAGCTCGGCGACGACGCCGCGAACCCTCGCTACATCGCGACGGTACGAGGGGTCGGCTTCCGCTTCGAGAAGAGCTGAGGCTCCGCGGCGGCCGGGGTCCCGGGGCGGCCGATCTCCGGGACCACCCGAGGCCCGGCCGGTCCGGTCGGTGGGGAAACCCGCGCGCCCGGACCGGTGACCGGCTCGGGCCGGAGCGGCGAACGTGCACACTGGTCCCGGTACAGCCATCTGCCCGGAGGGCCCCGTGCGTCGCCGTCTGATCCAGTCCACCCTCGCCGTCGTCCTCGTGGTGATCGCCGTCTTCGGCGTCTCGCTCGTCATCGTCGAGACCCGCACGATCAGCAACAGTGCCCAGGAGCGCGTGGACTCCGAGGCGCTGCGCCTGGCCAGCATCGTGGACAGCCGCATCCTCGGCGACGAGAACATCACCGGCGACACGTTCAAGAACCAGGTCACCGACCGGCGCTACGCCGTGATCAGGATTCCGGGCCGCGACCCCATCGAGGTCGGCAGCCAGCCCACCGGCGACGTCATCCAGTACACCGCCAGGGGCGAGTCGGGGGAGAAGGTCACCGTCCAGGAGCCCCGCTCCTCGGTGACGAAGGAGGTCGGCCGCACGCTCCTGGTCATCGGAGCCGTCGCCCTCCTCGCGATCATCGCCGCCGTCCTGCTCGCCGTACGCCAGGCCAACCGCCTCGCCTCCCCGCTCACCGACCTCGCCGAGACGGCGGAACGGCTGGGCTCGGGCGACCCCCGCCCGCGGCACAAGCGCTACGGCGTCCCCGAGCTCGACCGGGTCGCCGACGTGCTGGACGGCAGCGCCGAGCGCATCGGCCGCATGCTCACCGCCGAGCGCCGCCTCGCAGCCGACGCCTCCCACCAACTGCGGACACCGCTGACGGCGCTCTCCATGCGCCTGGAGGAGATCACCCTCACCGACGACCCCGACACGGTGAAGGAGGAGGCGACCATCGCGCTGACGCAGGTGGAGCGCCTCACGGACGTGGTCGAACGGCTGCTCACCAACGCCCGCGACCCGCGGACCGGCTCCGCCGTCTCCTTCGACCTCGACGAGGTCATCAAGCAGCAGCTCGAGGAATGGCGCCCCGCCTACCGCAGCGCCGGCCGCGCGATCGTCAGCTCCGGCAAGCGTCATCTCCAGGCGGTGGGAACCCCGGGAGCGGTCGCCCAGGTCCTCGCGGCACTGATCGAGAACTCTCTGATGCACGGCGGCGGCACCGTCGCGCTGCGCACCCGCGTGATCGGCAACCAGGCCGTCATCGAGGTCACCGACGAGGGCCCCGGCGTTCCCACCGACCTCGGCGCCCGCATCTTCGAGCGCACCATCAGCGGCCGCAACTCCACCGGCATCGGTCTCGCCGTCGCCCGCGACCTCGCGGAGGCGGACGGCGGCCGTCTGGAGATGCTCCAGGCCCAGCCGCCGGTCTTCGGCCTGTTCCTGTCCCGCACCCCGCACAAGCGCCCGCCCCGGCTCGCCGAGGACGACGAGGGGCACACGGTCAGGTAGGGGAACGCGGGATCAGGCAGGGGAACGCGCGGGCAGGCGGAGGAACGCGCGTCAGTTCACGCGGGCCCGCGGGCGGCGCGTCCCGGGCTCGGGCTTCTCGTCCAGGAACGATTCGGCACTGGCCACCGCCTCCCGGGCCGGAAGCGCCCGGAACACCCAGGTGCGGTAGGACCAGAAGCGGAAGAGCGTCGCGACGCCGATGCCGAGGAACTTGAAGATGTTGCTCTGCAGCGGGCTGTCCCAGTCGAAGCCGTACGTCGCCACGTACAGGACGCCGTTCTCGATGACCAGGCCCACCGCGCTGAACAGCAGGAACAGCGTCAGTTCCTTCGTGCGCCCGCCCTTGTCGCGATCCCGGTAGGTGAAGTAGCGGAACCCGATGTAGTTGAAGACGATGGACACGACCGTGGCGATGACACTGGCCCGCACGACCTGGAGGTCCGTGAGGTGGCGCACCAGGTTGAACACGAGCAGGTTGACGAGCAGCCCCGCTCCGCCCACCACGCCGAACTTGGCGACCTCGCGGAAGAGCAGGTCGAAGCGGCGCCGAACCGCGCTGCGAGGCCCGGTATGAGGCCCCGGTGTAGCACTGCCCATGGTCTTGCCAGCCCCCGTCGGTGGGTCTTGATCGTGTGCGCGCGGGTGAACGCGCGGTGGAATACTCCAGCCAGCCCATGCTAACCAGCCCTCCCGCACGGTGCCTGTGCATGTGCTCACAGGTAAGAAAAGAGGCGGTCAGCGGAAGGGAAAATCGGGCGAATCGCCGCGGAAATCGGCCATGGTGGCGCGGCCGATACTCTTGGAGCGTGACGTTCCCGGTAGTCGGCATGGTCGGCGGTGGCCAGCTCGCTCGTATGACACACGAGGCGGGCATCCCGCTCGGCATCAAGTTCAAGCTCCTCAGTGACACTCCGCAGGATTCCGCGGCGCAGGTCGTCGGCGAAGTCGTCGTCGGCGACTACCGCGACCTCGACACGCTGCGTGACTTCGCGCGGGGCTGTGACGTGATCACCTTCGATCACGAGCACGTCCCGACCGAGCACCTGCGGGCCCTGGAGGCGGACGGCATCCCCGTCCGGCCGGGCCCCGACGCGCTCGTGCACGCCCAGGACAAGGGTGTGATGCGCGCCAAGCTCGACGCGATCGGTGTGCCGTGCCCCCGGCACCGCATCGTGACCGACGTCACGGACGTGGCCGCGTTCGCGGCGGAAGGCCTCGCCGAGGGGGAGGAGGGCGACGGCTTCCCGGTCATCCTCAAGACCGTCCGCGGCGGCTACGACGGCAAGGGCGTCTGGTTCGTCCGCTCCCTGGAGGAGGCCGCCGACCCGTTCCGCGCCGGCGTTCCCGTCCTCGCCGAGGAGAAGGTCGACTTCGCGCGGGAGCTCGCCGCGAACGTCGTCCGCTCCCCGCACGGCCAGGCCGTCGCGTACCCCGTCGTCGAGTCCCAGCAGGTCGGCGGCGTCTGCGACACCGTGATCGCCCCGGCGCCCGGCATCGCCGAGGAGCTGGCCCTGGAGGCGCAGGAACTGGCGCTGCGCATCGCCAAGGAACTCAGTGTCGTCGGCCACCTGGCCGTCGAGCTCTTCGAGACCCGCGACGGACGCATCCTCGTCAACGAACTGGCCATGCGCCCGCACAACTCGGGCCACTGGACCCAGGACGGCGCGGTCACCTCCCAGTTCGCCAACCACGTCCGCGCGGTCCTCGACCTCCCGCTCGGCGACCCGCGCCCGCGCGCCAGGTGGACGGTCATGGCGAACGTCCTCGGCGGCGACTACCCCGACATGTACTCCGCGTACCTGCACTGCATGGCCCGCGACCCGCAGCTCAAGATCCACATGTACGGCAAGGACGTGAAGCCCGGCCGTAAGGTCGGCCACGTCAACACCTACGGCGACGACCTGGACGACGTCCTCGATCGCGCCCGGCACGCAGCCGGCTACCTGAGAGGCACGATCACCGAATGAGCCCCGTTGTAGGCATCGTCATGGGTTCGGACTCCGACTGGCCGGTCATGGAGGCCGCCGCCCAGGCGCTGGACGAGTTCGAGATCCCCTACGAGGTGGATGTCGTCTCCGCGCACCGCATGCCGCACGAGATGATCGCGTACGGCGAGCAGGCCGCGGAACGCGGGCTCAAGGCGATCATCGCGGGCGCCGGCGGCGCCGCCCACCTGCCCGGGATGCTGGCGTCGGTCACCCCGCTGCCCGTCATCGGCGTGCCCGTCCCGCTCAAGTACCTCGACGGCATGGACTCGCTGCTCTCCATCGTGCAGATGCCGGCCGGCGTGCCGGTGGCGACCGTCTCCGTCGGCGGCGCCCGCAACGCCGGTCTGCTGGCCGCCCGGATGCTCGCCGCCCACGACCAGGAACTCCTCGGCCGGATGCGGGAGTTCCAGCAGGAGCTGAACGACCAGGCCACCGAGAAGGGCAAGCGGCTGCGTGCCAAGGTCGAGGGCGCCGCCGGCGGCTTCGGCTTCGGGAAGTGACGCGGATGTCCTCGTCCTCCCTGCCCTCGATCGACCGTGCCCGCGCCCTGCTCGACGAGTTCCCGGTCGTCGACGGACACAACGACCTGCCCTACGCGCTGCGGGAGCAGGTCCGCTACGACCTCGGCGCCCGTGACATCGCCACCGACCAGAGCGCCCACCTGCACACGGACTTGGCCCGGCTGCGCGCGGGCGGCGTCGGCGCGCAGTACTGGTCGGTGTACGTCCGCTCGGACCTGCCCGGCGCCCTCACCGCGACGCTGGAACAGATCGACTGCGTACGGCGGTTGATCGACCGGTATCCCGCCGACCTGCGGGCCGCGCTGACGTCCGCGGACATGGAGGCGGCCCGCGCCGAGGGCCGTATCGCCTCCCTCATGGGCGCGGAGGGCGGTCACTCGATCGACAACTCCCTCGCCGCGCTGCGCGGGCTGTACGCGCTCGGCGTCCGCTACATGACCCTCACCCACAACGACAACATCGCGTGGGCGGACTCGGCGACGGACTCTCCCGTCGTGGGCGGCCTGTCCGCGTTCGGCCGTGAGGTCGTACGGGAGATGAACCGCGAGGGCATGCTCGTGGACCTCTCGCACGTGGCCGCGACGACCATGCGCGACGCGCTCGACACCTCCGTCGCGCCGGTGATCTTCTCCCACTCCTCGGCCCGCGCCGTGTGCGACCACCCGCGCAACATCCCGGACGACGTGCTGGAGCGGCTGCCCGCCAACGGGGGAGTGGCGATGGTGACGTTCGTGCCGAAGTTCGTCCTCCAGGCGGCGGTCGACTGGACGGCCGCGGCCGACGACAACATGCGTGCGAACGGCTTCCACCACCTCGACACCACCGCCGAGGCCATGAAGGTCCACCGCGCCTTCGAGGAGGACAACCCGCGCCCCATCGCGACGGTGTCGACGGTCGCCGACCATCTCGACCACATGCGCGAGACCGCGGGCATCGACCACCTCGGCATCGGCGGCGACTACGACGGCACGGCGTTCACCCCGGCCGGACTGGACGACGTATCCGGCTATCCGAACCTGATCGCCGAGCTCCTGGACCGCGGCTGGTCGTCCACGGACGTGGCCAAGCTGACCTGGCAGAACGCCGTGCGCGTGCTGGGCGCGGCGGAGGACGTCGCCCGCGACCTCCAATCCCGCCGGGCGCCGTCGAACGCGACGCTGGAGCAGTTGGACGGCTGAGGGACGACGGCCCACCGAGTCACCGGGCCCCGGACTCCGGGACCCACGAAGGCGTCCGGGCTCCCCGCCCGGGCGCCTTCCGCGTGCGCCCGGCACGGGTGCCGGGCGGCTTCCGGACCGGGGGAGCGGTGCGCTCCCCCGAACGCCGCACCCACCAGGAAGCGCCCCGGGCCCCGTGCCACGGTGGCGGTAACACCGCTGGTGATCACCGCTGCCCACCTCCCGGAGCCCGTCATGGCAGACCTGCAGGACGAACTGCACACCACCGTCGAGGTGGGAGAGCTCGACCCGCCCGCTGCCTGGCCCGACACCGAAGCGCTGCCCTCCAGGACTCTCCTCGCAGGCGCCACCGGCCTTGCTGCCGGCTCCGGCGCCACAGGCCTCGTCGCCGGCTCCGGCGCCCCGGACCGTTCCCCGGCGGCCGCCGACGGCTCCGACCCGCTGGCACGGGCCCGTACGTTCCTGGCCGGCACCCCCGTCGCCGACGGCTACAGCGGGCTCCCCTGGGCCCTGCGCCATCTGCCCTGGTTCGATCTGGAGCTGGGCGAGAGCGCCGTGGACACGGACCTGCCGCGCCTGCGCGAAGGGCACGTGGGCGCCCTGTTCTGGTCGCTGCACCTGCCCGAAGGCCTCGCCGGGGACCGGGCCGTCGGCGCCACCCTGGAACAGCTCGACCTGGTGAAGACCGTGATCCACGCCCACCCCGAGGGCCTGCGGCTCGCGCGCGGCGCGGGCGAGGTCGCCGACGCCCGCAACTGCGGCCGCGTCGCCGTCGTCCTCGGCCCGGCCGGAGCCGCCGCGCTCGGCGACTCGCTCGGCATCCTGCGTGTCCTGCACGCGCTCGGCCTGCGCGTCCTCACCCTCACCGGCGCTTCATGGGCGGGTGAGACGGGCCTGACCCGGTTCGGCGAGGAGGTGCTGCGGGAGATGAACCGGCTCGGCGTCCTCGCCGACCTCTCGGGCACCTCGGACGCCACGACCGGCCGCGCTCTCGCCGCCTCCAAGGCCCCGGTCCTGTTCACCCGCTCGGCCGCCCGCGCCCTGCGCCCCCACCCGTCGAACCTGTCCGACGAGGTACTGGCCGAACTGGGCATCGCCAAGGGCCTGTGCATGGTGCCGCTCACCGCCGAACAGACCGGCCCGTCCGTCCGGGACGTCGCCGACCACCTCGACCACGTCCGGGCGCTCGCGGGAGCGGACTGCATCGGGCTCTCGGGCACGTACGACTCCGGGACCGCCCATCCGCAGGACCTCGCCGACGCCTCCTGCTATCCGCATCTGATCGCGGAGCTCATCACCCGGGGCTGGTCCGCCTCCGACCTCGCCCTGCTCACCTGGGGCAATGTCCAGCGCGTGCTGCGCGGCGCGGACTTCACCGCCCGCGCCGCGCAGCACCGCAGGCCGCCGTCCTCCGCGAGGATCGCCGACCTGGACGGCTGACCGCCGCCGGGTCCGTTCAGCAGGCGCAGAGGCAGAACGGGTGTCCGGCCGGGTCGGCGTACACCCGGAACGAACGCGACCTGTCCTCGGTGTCCAGCGGCGTCGCGCCGAGGGCCAGCACGCCCTTCTCCGCCACGTCCAGGTCCTCGACCTTCAGGTCCAGGTGGAGCTGCTGCGAGCCGTCGGGCGACGGCCAGCGCGGCGGTACGTACCCGGGCGCGGCCTGGAACGCCAGCTTCCGGCCGCCGGGCACCTCCAGGTCGAACCAGTCGGTCTCCTCCGTGATGGTGCCGCCCAGCACCCCCGCGTAGAACTCGGCGAGCGCGCGCGGGTCGGGACAGTCCAGGACGACGACGTCCAGTTCGGCGAGAGCCATGACTTCCTCCGTGGTATCTCCGGCAACACCGGCGGGTTACCTGCGCACCGCTTCAATCGGTAACGGTTACCCCATGCTCCCGTATGGAAGGCACCCTGGACCTCGAGTCGGGCGCCGACTCCCTGGACACACCCGAGGGGCCGGCGCGCTCCGGTCCGGCGGCGGGCGAGGCGGCGGGCGCCCGCGAGTTGCGCGAATCTCTGCGGGCGGTGTGCCTGGCGCACGCGGGGCATTCGGCGCGCCGGAAGGTGACCCCGGTCACGGTAAATCCTGCGGGCGGCGGGGCCGGGAGCCGGACGCGGTCCGGCGGTCTCCGGTCACGGCACAGCGAAGTGGTGCAGAATGCAACCGGCGACGGTCCGGCCGACTGAGCCTCGGCCGGACCGTCGTCCACCGCCGCGCCCTCGGCCGACGCCCTGCCCGCGGCACCCGCCGACGCTCCGCCCGAAGCCGAAGCCCGCGCCAAGATCGGCGCCTCGCCTCGGGGCCGGAATGGGACCCTGCCGCCCGAAGCCGAAGCCCGCGCTGAGACCGGCGCCCCGCCGCGGGACCGGAACCGGAACCTGCCGCCTGAAGCCTGAGCCCATACCCCGGCCGGCGGCAGTGTCCGCCCGTCGAGGGCTCAGGCCGTCGGGCGGCCCATCGCCCGGTACGTCCAGCCGGCCCGGCGCCATGTCTCCGGGTCCAGCGCGTTCCGCCCGTCCAGGACCACCCGGGACGTCGCCGCCTCGCCCAGCACCGCCGGGTCCAGCTCGCGGAACTCGCGCCACTCCGTCAGGTGCAGGACGACATCGGCACCCCGTACGGCGTCCACGGCGGAGCCGGCGTACCCGAGCGTCGGGAACAGCCGCTTGGCGTTCTCCATGCCCTTCGGGTCGTACACGGTGACCTGGCCGCCCTGGAGGTGGATCTGCCCGGCGACGTTCAGCGCCGGGGAGTCGCGCACGTCGTCCGAGTCCGGCTTGAACGTCGCGCCGAGCACGGCGACCCGCTTGCCGAGGAACGAACCGCCGCCGAGCGCGTCACGCGCCATTTCCACCATCTGCCCACGGCGCCGCATGTTGATGGAGTCGATCTCGCGCAGGAAGGTCAGCGCCTGGTCGGCGCCCAGC
Source organism: Streptomyces sp. NPDC005070 (assembly GCF_053600395.1). Taxonomy (NCBI): domain Bacteria; kingdom Bacillati; phylum Actinomycetota; class Actinomycetes; order Kitasatosporales; family Streptomycetaceae; genus Streptomyces; species Streptomyces sp. NPDC005070. The sequence continues at coordinate 10,864 of NZ_JBSFZS010000051.1, forward strand.
TCACCGGCGCGTGCCATGAAGGCGCGGATGTCCTTGGGCAGACAGCCGCCGCCGAAGCCGATCCCGGCCCGCAGGAACTTCTTCCCGATCCGCTCGTCGTGTCCTATGGCCTCGGCCAGCTTGGCGACATCGCCGCCGGCGGCCTCGCAGACCTCGGCCATCGCGTTGATGAAGGAGATCTTGGTGGCGAGGAAGGAGTTCGCGGACGTCTTCACCAGCTCGGCGGTCGGGAAGTCGGTCACGACGAACGGCGTGCCCTCGGAGACCGGTGTCACATAGACCTCGCGCAGCAGCTTCTCGGAGCGCTCGCCGCGCACGCCCACCACGATCCGGTCGGGGTGCAGCGTGTCGTTCACGGCGAAGCCCTCACGCAGGAACTCCGGGTTCCAGGCCAGCTCGGCGTCCTCGCCCGCGGGCGCCAGCTCCGCGAGCCGGGCGGCCAGCCGCTCCGCCGAGCCGACCGGCACGGTGGACTTGCCGACGACGAGGGCCGGACCGTGCAGATGCGGCGCCAGCGCCTCGAAGGCCGCGTCGACGTACGACATGTCGCAGGCGTACTCGCCATGCTTCTGCGGTGTGTTCACACACACGAAGTGGACGTCACCGAAGGCGCCGACCTCGGCCCAGTCCAAGGTGAAGCGGAGCCGGCCCGTGGAGCCCTCGATCCCGGCCACGTGCTTGCGCAGCAGCTCCTCGAGACCGGGTTCGAACATCGGGACCTCGCCTCGCTGGAGCATCTCGATCTTCTCCGGCACGACGTCGAGCCCGAGGACCTCGAAGCCGAGCTCGGCCATGGCCGCGGCGTGGGTGGCGCCGAGGTAGCCGGTGCCGATCACGGTGATCTTGAGGGCCATGGGTGCTCCTGAGGTGTGCGGCGCGTAGGTGCGCGCCTGAGCATAGTCGGGGCTTTGGGGAGCGCTTTCACGGGCAGTTTTCCCCCTGTCGCCAACCTCACGTATCCGTCCCGCGGGCGGGGGCCTAAAATTTGTGTTACTTAACGGTAGTTAGCGCCGCCAGTACAGCACCTTTTGGAGCGTGAGAGACCTTGGCCGGATCGGCTGATTTCGACCTGTACCGCCCGTCCGAGGAGCACGACATGCTCCGGGACGCGATCCGCTCGCTGGCCGAGGCGAAGATCGCGCCGTACGCCGCCGCGGTGGACGAGGAAGCCCGCTTCCCGCAGGAGGCGCTGGACGCCCTGGTCGCGAACGACCTGCACGCCGTGCACGTCCCCGAGGAGTTCGGCGGCGCCGGTGCCGACGCCCTCGCGACGGTCATCGTGATCGAGGAGGTGGCCCGCGTCTGCGTGTCCTCCTCCCTGATCCCCGCGGTGAACAAGCTGGGCTCGCTGCCGGTGATCCTCTCCGGCTCCGAGGACCTGAAGAAGAAGTACCTGAGCCCGCTCGCCAAGGGCGACGGCATGTTCTCGTACTGCCTCTCCGAGCCGGACGCCGGTTCGGACGCGGCCGGCATGAAGACGAAGGCCGTCCGCGACGGCGACTTCTGGGTGCTGAACGGCGTCAAGCGCTGGATCACCAACGCGGGCGTCTCCGAGTACTACACGGTCATGGCGGTGACCGACCCGACGAAGCGCTCCAAGGGCATCAGCGCCTTCGTCGTCGAGAAGTCCGACGAGGGCGTCTCCTTCGGCGCCCCGGAGCGCAAGCTCGGCATCAAGGGCAGCCCGACCCGCGAGGTCTACCTCGACAACGTCCGCATCCCCGCCGACCGCATGATCGGCGAGGAGGGCACCGGCTTCGCGACCGCCATGAAGACCCTGGACCACACCCGCGTCACCATCGCGGCCCAGGCCCTCGGTGTCGCCCAGGGCGCTCTCGACTACGCCAAGGGCTACGTCAAGGAGCGCAAGCAGTTCGGCAAGCCGATCGCCGACTTCCAGGGCATCCAGTTCATGCTCGCCGACATGGCCATGAAGATCGAGGCCGCCCGCCAGCTCACGTACGCGGCCGCCGCCAAGTCGGAGCGCGGCGACAAGGACCTCACCTTCCAGGGCGCCGCCGCCAAGTGCTTCGCCTCGGACGTCGCCATGGAGGTCACCACCGACGCCGTCCAGCTCCTCGGCGGCTACGGCTACACCCGCGACTACCCGGTCGAGCGCATGATGCGCGACGCGAAGATCACCCAGATTTACGAAGGCACGAACCAAGTCCAGCGGATCGTGATGGCGCGGAACCTGCCGTAAGGCGTTCTCGCAGGTCGAAGCAGTACAAGTCGAAGCACCACAAGGGGCACCCTCGCGGGTGCCCCTTGTCGTTGGCGTCACCCGAGCAGGCGGCGGCCCTCGGCGAGGAACCCGGCGATCGCCTCGGCGTCGCCGAGTTCCTGGACCGGCCGCGCCGCGCCGAACGGCGCGTTCCAGAACGAGCCCGCGGCGGGCACCGCCTCCGGTCCCACGTACGCGTAGGGCTCGTCCAGGAACCCGTCCCCGGGGGAGATGCCGTAGCTGACCTTGTCCCAGGTGATGCCGAGGTCGAAGTGCTCGGGCCACAGCACGGGGTTCTCCCGCGGGGCGAAGTCGCGCAGCGCCTGCCGGCCGAGGCCGAAGCTCCCGGTGATCCTCAGGGCGGCGTCGGGGTCGATCGTCAGCGGGTCCGACACGGTCAGCCCGCAACCGTCCTTGTACAGATCCCGCGGCGCTCCCGGCTCCACGCCGGCCGCCTCGCCGAGCTCGGCGAAGGTTCCGCGCAGCGGGAGCCGGCGCCCGTCGGCCACGAGCTCCAGGCCGTCCAGCCGCAGATCGGGCTCCTTCGTCGTGGCGAAGCCGGTGGACGTCACGCCGAGGCGGATCGTGCCGGAGCGACGGTACTGGGGCCCGGCCATCATCAGCTCGGCCAGCCCGTGCAGGCTCTGCCGCGTCCGGCTGAAGGCTGTCTCCATCATGTGGTCCTCTCGACGACGGACGTGGGGTCCGGAGCCGGACCAGGACGAGTCGGCGCACCCTCCTCCGGCAGGGGCCGCGGTACGGCGCGGTGGCCGGCCGGTGAACCGGGGCGTGCCGCCACTGTCCCGCAGGAAGGGGCGCGTCGCACCAGCAGAAGCCGTCGGCCGCCACTCGTCGCGGCCCGGGCCTGCGCCGACCTCACGGCGTCGGCGTCGCGAGCCGAACACCCGGATCGGTGATCAGTCCTTCCGCATCCGGACCCAGGTGAGACCGAACCCGTAGGCGCTGTCCATCTGCTCCTGGACCGAGCGCCGCAGGGTGCCGGTGAACCAGCGGACCTCGCGGCTGACGGTGAGGCCGCCCTCCGCGGGTGTGGCCAGGGCGATGGCACAGCCCGTCGCGCCCTCGGGGGAGTCGTCGAGCGCGATGCGGAAACCGCCGGACGGGGCGGTCACGGTGGCCGTGGCGCCCAGGCTCCGGAAATCCACGGCGCCGCTGTACACGTACACGTGGAAGAGCAGGTGGCGGAACAGTTCGCGCCGTTCCAGGTCCACCCGGAGCGTCTCCCCGTCCGCGGACGCCCCCGTGCGGTCGTCCTGGTCGAGTTCCATGTACGGCCACCGCGACAGCGAGCCGAAGGTGTTCCCCAGCGGCTGTACGGCCGCACACGTGCCGTCCGTGAACGCGGCCATGCAGCCGAGGTCGAGGTCGGCCCCGGTCCCCGGCGGCCGGTTGAGGTTCACCTGAAGGACGCCACGCCCCGTGATGCGGGCCCTCGGCGCCGACCTGGTCAGCATCGTCTCGGCCCGCGCGACGGGAACCCGCGGCACCTCACGGGCCGGCGGGTCCGCGCGCCGCGCGCCGGTCCCGGGCCCGACGCCGGGCGCGGGCCTCAGGCGGATGGTCGCCCGTCGGCGTTCGTCGTTGCTCAACTTGTCCCCCTCGCGCCGCCGTCGGGGAGTGTGGCGGGTGTCGCGAGTTTATGCGCGGAGCGTGTCTGCTGGAGTACTCTCTGTGCCCTCGGTCGCGCGTCTGGTGCGTGTGAACCGGCGGGGGACACGACGGCACGTGACACGGGTGGGGATCCAGGGTCGCCGTCGACGCGCCCCCGCGTCCGTCGTGTTGTGGGGGTGGGCATGCCGTCAGGCGCCCTGATGGACCGTCATGTGATCGCGCAGAGCATCGAGGAACTCGCGGAGCGGCCGGCGCTCGGAACCCGGAAGGAAGAACTGACCGCGCTCGCCGCGGCACTGCGGAACCGGAACGCCGACGAGCTGGACCCGTGGTCCGAACTCGATCTCCTCGCCGCCTACGCCCGCCCCGAGAGCCTCCGGGCACCCGGCGGCCGGGCCGCGGAGCACGCGCTCTGGTCCTACGCCGAAGGAGCGCTGGGCGCGCTGGTCTTCGTACCGCTGATGCTCACCTGGTACGGCCTGACCCGGGCGTCGAGCGCCTACGGAGCGCTCACGGGCGCGGATCCGAGGGCCGCCTCCCGGCCGTTCCTCCAGCTCTGGCAGTCCGGGTTCGAGGGGCACCTGACCGGCGCCTTCACGTTCGGCCACGTGGCGATGAGCGCCACCGTCGCCATCGCGCTGCTCTTCGCCCTGGTGCTCGTGCACGGCCTGCGGCGGTCCGCCGTCGCCCGCCGGGAGGAGGACGCCGACCGCGGCCGCGAGGAACTGATGGCGGCTCTCGTCCCCGCGCTGACCCGCGCCCAGCTCGTGCTGAACGGGCAGCGGTCGAGTTCCCCCCAGCGCTTCGCCGCCGAGCTCACCGAGTCCGCCGCGACACTCAGGCGGCTCGGCGACAAGGCGGTCCGGGTCCAGAAGGAGCTGACGGCGGCGGCCTCGACCGTCGGTGAGGCGGTGCGGGGCGCGGAACGCACGCTGGCCGGGGTCGACACCTCCGTCAGGCCCCTGGAGATCGCGGTCGGCCGTGTCGAGGCCGCCGTCAGCGACGGCGGGGCGCGGGTCGGCAAGGCGCTCGACGACGTGCGCGAGGCGAGCGGTGAGGTGCGGCTCGCCGTGCACGGCGCCGGAGACCGCGTCGAGGAGTCCGTCACCGTGCTGGCCGCGTCCCAGCGGGCCTACGCCACCGGTATCGAGGTGACGTCGGACATCTCGGCCCAACTCCTCGGCCGGTTCGGCGAGGTGGCCGAGGACACGGCCCGCGCGGTCGATCAGTCCCAGCACGCGGTGCGTGAACTGAACGCCCAGAGCGGTGCGTTGCGGGCGGTCGCCGACGAGTTCGCCCGGCTGGTGGCCGAGTTGAGGTCGGGCGGCCCCGCGCACTTCGGCCCTCCGGGCCAGGGGGGCCAGGCAGGCTACGGGGACCAGGCAGGCCACGCGGACCAGGCGGGGCAGACGGTCTGGTTGGCGGGTGGCCACACCCACGGGTATTTCCGGTCCCCGGACGCGGGCCGTGCCTCCTCCGCCGACGCGGGCCACGCTCCCTCCGACGACGTGGGCCACGCTCCCTCGGACCGGTTCGGGTCGCCCGTGGAGCAGGCCGACGCTCCCGCCGACCGATTCGGGCCCCCCTCCGGTGACCCGGGCCACCCCGGCGCCTCGCGGCCCGACCCCCGTCGTCAGCCCCCGCCGCCTCCCGCGCCGCCCCTGACCGAGGCCCGATGAAGCGCGGCGGAAGGTTCCAGCCCCTGCACATGGCGGGCTGGCTGTTCGCGGACATGCTGCTCGTCCTCGCCCTGGTGGCCATGGGCGACCAGGGCGACCCGCAGGCCGCCGAGAAGCGCCCCGCCTCCTCGTCCTCGGCCCCGGCCGCCGGGAAGAAATCCCGGCACACCGGCCCGCGGGCGGTGGTCCGCACACCGGTCAAGGTGGCCGTCGACGCCGCCGAAGGCGACGACGGAGGCATCGTGCGGGCACTGCGCGGTGCGACCGCCCGCTACCGGGGCCGGCAGGCCGCCTTCGTGCTGACCTTCGGACGCCACACCGACCCGGGCGCCGGAGGCCGCTACGCCCACGAGGTCAACGCCCTGCTGGAGAAGGCCCGTCCGGACATGTTCCGTGCCGCCACCACCCGCGACTTCTGGAAAGGCGGCGCCTCCCCGGGGCACGCCGACATCGAGATCTACTTCTACACGTACTGACCCGGAGGTACGAGACCTTGCAGATCCTGCCCTTCTACCTGCTCTGCGACGAGTCCGGGTCGATGATCGGCGAGCCGATCGACGCCATCAACGGCGCGCTCCCGGACCTGCACCACGAGATCAGCACCAATCCGACCGTCGCCGACAAGACGCGCTTCTGCCTCATCGGTTTCTCCGACAGCGCCACCGTGCTGCAGCCGCTCGTCGACCTCAGCGACATCGACTCGGTCCCCGCGCTCGCCGCGGGCGGACTCACCTCGTACGGCGACGCGTTCCGCACCCTGCTGCGCTGTGTCGAGGCCGACGTGGCGGGACTCAAGGCGGAGGGCCACGAGGTGTACCGCCCCGTGGTCTTCTTCCTCTCGGACGGGATTCCCACCGACCCGGACTGGGACCAGGCGTACAAGGAGGTCACCCAGTCACGGTTCTGCCCGAAGATCATCGCCTTCGGCATCGGCGAGGCGCAGGAGTCGACGATCGCCCGGGTCGCGAACTTCCGGGCCTTCATGCAGCAGGACTCCTCGGTGTCACCGGCGCAGGCGCTGCGCGAGTTCGCCTCCAGCCTCACCCGGTCGATCGTCCGGTCCGCCGGGAGCATCGGCGCGGACGGCGGCAACGGGTTCACGCTGGCCGTGGACGACACCGTGCCCGGCTTCTCCATCGTCTCTCTCGACAAGATGTGAGGTGCCATCCATGGGGAACGACATGAACGCCCCCGGACCGTCCCGGACCGGCCCGCACCAGACCGCCCAGCACCAGACCGGCCCGCACCGGCCAGGTCCGCGCGAGCCAGGTCCGCGCGAGTCCGGTCCGCACGACCCGGCCGCGGTCGAGCCGGACCGGGCCGGCCCGGAGCTCAGATGGCCGGACGCGCGGCAGCCCGACCCGCTGGAGGCGACCTGGCAGAGCGTCGACCAGGTCTTCAACGACCAGTCGGAGTCCGACGCGCCCTTCGCCGTGCCGGGCACCGGGCCCGGGACGTCCGCGAACCCGCCCGCCGGGCCGCTCCCGCCGTGCGCGTACGGGCCCACCCCGCAGTCACCGCCGCCCTCGACGTACGAGCCGACACCGCTGTACGTACCCGTGCCCGCCCCTGTCCCCGTGCCCGCCCCTGTCCCCGCGCCCACACCCACACCCGCATCCACCCCCACGGCCGCGTACGCGGCCGAGGAGTCCACCGCCCGGACCGGAGCCGTCCGGACGCTCGGCGCGCCGCCGCATTCCGGCCCCAAGCCCCCGCTGTACGCCCCCGAGCCCCGGGAGCTTCCCTCGGTCCGGGAGGACCCGACCGCGGCGCTGACGCCCGACATGGTCGTGGACGGCGCCGGGTACGGCGCCCTGACCGTGCGGGCGGCGTCGGTGCGCGGCGACTCGCACCGCTATCAGGGCGAGCCGCGCCAGGACTCGCTGGCCGTGGTGCGCCTCGGCGCGGCCGGCCCGGACGGACTGCTGCTGCTCGCGGTGGCGGACGGCGTGGGATCGGCGGCGCGCTCCCACGTCGGCTCCCAGGAGGCCTGCCGGCTCGCCGCGATGGAGCTGGACGCCGTGTCCGCGGACCTCGCGGAGACCCTGCGCACGGGCGATCAGCCGGGGTTCGCCGCCCTCGCGGACACCGCGGTGGGCCGGGTCGCGACCCTGCTCGCGCACCGCGCCCGTGAACACGGCGACGACCCCGCCGCGTACGCCACCACCCTGCGCGCCCTGCTCGTGCCGCTCGATCCCCGGGTGCGCACCCGGGGCTTCCTGGCCGTCGGCGACGGCGGCACGGCACTGCTGCGCGGCGGGGAGTGGAACCTGTCCCTGACCGACCCCGAGCACGACGGCGACGGAATGATCGACACCCGTACCGCCGCCCTGCCGCACGGCCACCGCGCCCGCGCCCTGCTCCTCGCCCCGGCCCTGCCCGGCGACGTCCTCGTGCTGTGCACGGACGGCCTGTCCACACCGCTCGCCGGCGACGCGGAGATGCGGGAGTTCCTCGGGTCGGGATGGGGGCGTGGAGCGGCGCCGGCGCCGGCCGACTTCCTGTGGCAGCTCCAGTACCGGGTGAAGTCGTACGACGACGACCGCACCGCCGTCGTCCTGTGGGAGGCCGTGCCGTGAGCGCCGACGACGGCGCCGACGTGACACTCGGCTCGCTCACCCTCGGCGCGCGCGTCGGCGACGGCGGCCAGGGCGAGGTGTACGACGTCGTCGGTCCCGGCCGGCTGCTGTACAAGAGCTATCGCGAGCCGGGGAAGGCCGACGGGCGGGAACTGGCGGCGCTCGTGGCGCTGCGGCAGGGGCTCGCCCCGGCCGACCGCGAGCGCCTGGACCGGGAGGCGGCGTGGCCGCTGTGCCGGGTCGTGGACGGCGGCAGGGCGACCGGCTTCCTGATGCGCCGCGCGCCGGACTCCATGACCTGGCCGACCTCGCGCGGCGAGACCCGGCTGACCGACCTGTCCTATCTGCTCCGGCCGCCGAGGCCGGCCTGGCAGGCCGTCGCGCAGCCGTCGCCCGCCGAGCGGTTCGCGCTGGTCGTGGCCGTTCTCGGGCTCTTCCGGTGGCTGCACGCCCTGGGTCTCGTCGTCGGTGACGTGTCCCACGCGAACGTGCTGTGGACGGTCCGGCCCGCACCGGCCCCGTATCTCCTGGACTGCGACGGCGTCCGCATGGCCGGGCGGCCCCCGGTCCTGGAACAGGCGGACACCCCCGACTGGCACGACCCGCTGGCCGCCGCCGGCACCGCCACGGTGGACAGCGACCGCTACAAGGCGGCTCTGCTGGTGGGCCGTGTCGTGAGCCAGGACCCGTACGTGACGCCGGGCAAGCCGCTGCGGCCGCTGTCCGGTGTCCTCGACGACCGGCGGGCCGACGCGGTCCGTGACCTCTGGGAGGAGGCGTCGGGCCCCCGGGGCACCCGACCTCACCTGGGCCAGTGGTGCACCGCCCTGGCGGGCCGCGACACCATCCGCCTGATGGCCGCGGAGCCGGCCCCGAGGCCCGTCGTCGACCGGTCCAAGTTCGACGGCCCCCGCACGCGGGGCCGGATCACGCTACGAAAATGACCCGCCGACAGCCGGCGAGCGGCGGTGTCGGCGGGTCGGTCGGCCGGCGGTGACCCCCGGTGACGTGGGCCTCGTAGGCGACGGCGGTCGGAGGCGGGTCAGTTGCCCGAGACCGTGACCTTCTCGTCGTTCTTGAGCTCGTCCACCAGCGTCTTCAGCTTCGTCTTGTCCCAGACGAGGTTGCCGCCGACGGAACCGGAGATCGGCATGTTCATGGACTTGCCGTCGCCGCTGGTGACGCCCTTCATGGCCCAGAACATGTCGGCCAGGTCCCACAGGCTCATGTCCTTGTCGACGACCAGCGAGTCCAGGCCCGCGCCCATCGTCGGGTACAGCTTGAAGGGGTTCAGGACCGTCGAGGGGGTCGCGACCTGGTGGGCCAGGGCGGCCAGGAACTTCTGCTGGTTCTTGGTGCGCTGGAGGTCCGAGGCGGCGAAGGCGTGCCGGGTACGGACGAAGGCGAGGGCCTGCTCGCCGTTCAGCGTCTGCTTGCCCGCCTTGAAGTCGGCGCCGGAGTACTTGTCCTTGAAGCCCTGGTCGAGGTTCATCTCGACACCGCCGACCGCGTCGACGATGCCCGCGAACCCGGCGAAGCCGATCTCCACGTAGTGGTCGATGTGCAGGCCGGTGTTGTACTCGATGGTCCTGACCAGAAGCGTGGGACCGTCGAACGCGTAGGCCGCGTTCAGCTTGTTCTGGCCCAGCGGGCCCTTGATCTTGCCGGACTCGGAGCCCTGGAACTTGGGGATCGTGACGTTCGAGTCACGCGGCAGCGACAGCAGCGTGGAGCCGTTGCTGCCGGTGTGCAGGATCATCATCGAGTCCGTGCGCTTGCCCTCGGCGGAGCCCGTGTGGAGCTTCTTCTTCTCCTCGGCGGACATGCCGGCGCGGCTGTCGGAGCCGACGATCAGGTAGTTCGTTCCCTCGCCGGTCTCCGGCCGGTCTATGACCTTGGAGAGATCCACGTCACGGTGGAGCTTGGAGTCGGCCCAGAAATACGTTCCGACGGAGACCACGACCAGCGCGGTGACCAGCGTGATCGCGGTCCACTTGATCCGGCGCCGCCAGTTCGGCGCGGGGCGCCGCGGGTACGCGCCGTCCCCGCCGGGGCCCTGCGGACCGCCGGGGCCGTTCCCGTACACCTGGCCGCTGTTGTAGCCGGAGTCGTACCCGTTGTCGTAGCCCTGGCCTTCGTCGTAGCCCTGGCCGTCGACGTACGAGGGCTGCCGGGGAACCCCGGTCCCGTACGGCGGCGCACCCTGGCCCGGGGCGGGTGCGGCGGGCCCACGACGGACCTGGCGCATGACGCGGGCGCTCTCAGGCTGTGCGCCTGCGCTGCCGCGTCCGTAGCGGTTGCTGCGGTTGTCGTCGGACCACCCGTCGGGCCAATCATTCATGCGGACCAGTGTGCCGCTCTCCACCAGGCCCCTTACAAGAGAGCAGGGAGATCTGGGTCACGCCTGTTGCAGAGCTGATGCAAATCGACTGCCGCGCGCCCGGCATAAGGTGGAGGACATGACAGACCAGGCCTCCAACCCGGAAAGCGACATCCCGGGCAAGCCGACCTCCGCGTCCAGGACCACCCTCAGCCACATCATGACCCACAACGACACGAACCTTCTGGGGTCCGTGCACGGTGGCGTGATCATGAAGCTCGTCGACGACGCGGCGGGCGCCGTGGCGGGGCGGCACTCCGGCGGGCCCGCGGTCACCGCCTCGATGGACGAGATGGCCTTCCTCGAACCCGTCCGCGTGGGCGACCTGGTCCATGTGAAGGCCCAGGTCAACTGGACCGGGCGGACCTCGATGGAGGTCGGCGTGCGGGTCCTGGCCGAGCGCTGGAACGAGTCCACCCCGCCTCAGCAGGTCGGTTCGGCCTACCTCGTCTTCGCCGCCGTCGACGCCGACGGCAAGCCCCGCCGGGTGCCCCCGGTCGTCACCGAGACCGAGCGTGACGAGCGCCGCTTCCAGGAGGCGCAGATCCGCCGCACCCACCGGCTGGCCCGCCGCCGCGCGATCATGGATCTCCGTGAGAGGCGCGCCGCGGAAGGCCTCGCCGACTGAGTACGCACCCTCCGGCGAGCGTCCGGGGCCGGGCGGGCGTCGGGGGTCAGGAGCACACCACCTGGTCGCCCGTCACGACCCCGGACTCCCCCTGGGCGGGATCGTCGGCCCGTACCCGGGTGACCTTCCTGTAGTCCGCGCCGGCGATCACCTTCAGCAGCGGCCCCTGCCCGGGGACCGCGCGCAGCTCGGCGCCGGGCAGCGCGGTCGCGAGGGACTTCGCAGAGCGGTCCCAGCGGGGGTCGTACGCGACGACGGTGCGCCGGACCCCGGAGTCGTGGCCCGTCGTGGGCCGGCCCGTCGTGCGGAACCCGGTGGCGGCGAGCGCGCCGTCGACCCGCTTGCCGAGACCCGTCGTGGAGGTCCCGTTCTCGATCTGGACCCGGATCTGCTGCGGGGCCACCGCGACCCGGACGGCCTTCGGCCGCGGCGCCCCGGGCGTCGCGAGCGGCTTGTCCTCGCGCAGCTCCTGGAACAGCTTCCGCGCCTTCGGCTCGTCCCATTTCAGGGTGGAGCCGATGCCCTTGACGGCATAGGCCATCTGCCCGATCGGCACGGTCGTGAACTCGGACGAGGACGGCGAGAAGTTCCGCATCGCGCGGCCCAGGTCCAGCAGCTCGTCCGTGCCGAACTCCTTGTCGGCCCGCACCGAGCCCAGCACCGCCCGGGTCACGTCCCGGAACTTCATCGGGTTCAGCAGCACCCCGGACGACGTGGCATGGGAGACGAGGGACGCCAGGAAGCGCTGCTGGCGCTTCATCCGGCCGAGGTCGGAGGAGCCGTCGGTGTGCCGGGACCGTACGTACTGGAGGGCCTGTCCGCCGCCCAGCAGATGCGGGCCGGCCGCCAGGTCGAGGCCGGTGTAGCGGTCCTTCAGCGGCTGCGCGGTGCAGATACGGACGCCTCCGAGCACGTCGACCGTCTTCATGAAGCTGGTGAAGTCGACCTCCAGATAGTGGTCGATCTTCACGTGGGTCATGTTCTCGACGGTCCGCACGGTCAGGGTCGGGCCGCCCTCCGCGTACGCGGCGTTGAGTTTGAGGGCGTGGGGGCCGTGCCGCTTCCCGGTGACCGCGTCGGTGTGCTCGGGCGCCTCGGCGTAGGAGTCGCGCGGCAGGCTGACGATGCTGGCGCGCTCCCGGTCCTCCGAGATGTGCACGATCATGACCGTGTCGGTGCAGTGGCAGGGCGTGCCGCCGAGCCGGTACTTCCGCCGCTCCGCCTCGGTGATCTTCTCCCGGCCGTCGGTGCCGACCATCAGCAGATTCATGCCGTGCCCGCCCTCGGGCCGGTTCTTCATGTCCTTGAACGGGTCGACCCGGGCGATGTCCGCGTCCAGGCTGTTCAGCACCGCGTGCCCGATGCCCGCCGAGGCGAGGACCACCACGGAGACGGTGGTCAGCGCCCGCATGGCCCAGCGTGGCCTCCTGCGCCGTACGGGGCGTACGGGGCGTCCGTCGGAGCGCCGGGCCGGGCGCCGTGCGGGAGACGGCCGTGGGGGGCGCTGAGGGCGGACGGGGGAGCGGGGCGGCGTGGGCAAAGGGAACACCTCCGCGAGGCGGGACGGGGGAGGGAAGCGTTCCGCGGGCCGGACGGAGCCGCGTTCCGCTGGCGTGGGGATCCGTGAGCACGGTAGGCCGATACGATCTGCGGCCCGGTCCTTACGCCGGGCGGCGCGCGACCGTGTCCCCCGTTCGCGGTAACGTGAGCGCCGATGAGCGAGAAGTCTGACGTGCGGTCCCCCGCCGTTTCTGTGATCATGCCCGTCCTCAACGAGGAGCGGCATCTGCGCGGGGCCGTCCAAGCGATCCTGGCGCAGGAGTACGACGGCGAGATGGAGGTCGTGATCGCCATCGGTCCCTCCACGGACCGGACGGACGAGATCGCCGCCGAACTCGTCCGTGAGGACCCGAGGGTCCATACGGTGCCGAACCCGACCGGCCGTACGCCCGCGGCGCTGAACGCCGCGATCAAGGCGTCCCGGCACCCCGTCGTCGTGCGGGTCGACGGGCACGGCATGCTCTCCCCGAACTACATCGCCACCGCGGTACGGCTCCTGGAGGAGACCGGCGCGCAGAACGTCGGCGGCATCATGCACGCCGAGGGCGAGAACGACTGGGAGCACGCCGTCGCGGCCGCCATGACGTCGAAGATCGGCGTGGGCAACGCGGCCTTCCACACGGGCGGTGAGGCGGGTCCGGCCGAGACCGTGTACCTCGGTGTGTTCCGGCGCGAGGCGCTGGAGCAGCAGGGCGGCTACAACGAGGAGTTCATCCGCGCCCAGGACTGGGAGCTGAACTTCCGTATCCGTGAGGCCGGCGGGCTCATCTGGTTCTCGCCCGAGCTGAAGGTGTCGTACCGTCCGAGGCCGTCCGTCAAGGCGCTGGCCAAGCAGTACAAGGACTACGGCCGCTGGCGGCACGTCGTCGCCCGCTACCACGAGGGCTCCATCAACCTGCGCTACCTCGCCCCGCCGACCGCCGTCTGCGCGATCGCCGCGGGCGTGGTCGTCGGCGCGGTGCTGACGCCGTGGGGTCTGGCCGTCCCGGCCGGTTATCTCGCGGCCATCGGGCTCGGCTCGCTGCCCGCGGGCAAGGGGCTGCCGGCGAAGGCCCGGCTGCAGATCCCCGTGGCCCTCGCGACGATGCACATGTCGTGGGGCTGGGGCTTCCTGACGAGCCCGAAGGCACTGGCCCGGAAGGTCATCGCGTCCCGGCGTCCCGCGGTCCTCAGCGGCGCCAACTGATCCTTTCCGTATACGCGTCGGGCCCCTCTCGAAATCGGGAGGGGCCCAACTCTCTTTCGCCGTCGGCCGGTTCTACGACCAGGAGTAGTTCGGGTCGACGTGCATGCAGGCGCCGGTGTCCGAACCCTTGTCGAGCTGCGCGGACTTGGGCGTCGAGTCGTCGTCCTCGGGTGCCTTGTACGCCGTGCCGTCCCGCCAGTCGGCGCCGACGACGAGCGTGACCCCGGAGACGTCCGCCGACTTCTCCACCGCGTGGGTCGAGATCCCGAGGGCCTTGGCGACCCGCAGGGCGTCACCCTCCAGATCGGCGCTCGGGTAGCGGATCACCGTGGCGTCCTCGGACGTCGACGTCGACGGGTCGGCCTTCGCCTGCGTGAACCCCTCGCCGACGAGCAGCTCGCTCACCGCGCTCGCGCGTCCGGGCACCGGGGCGAGCGTGGTGGTGCGGGTGCCGTTCTGCACCTGCACCGCGATCTTGTCGTCCGCCGCGGCCGGGTCCGAGGAGGTCCTCTCCGCGGTCTTCTTCTTGTCCTTGCCGTCCAGCGCGATGTCCTCGCGCAGCAGCCGCCAGACCTTGTCCGCGTCCGTCGGCTTGGGCAGCACGCGGTTGCCGTCGCTGGAGTACACCCACGGCATGGTGGTCATGGTGATGCGCTTGGTCGGGACCTTCTTCAGTTCCTTGCTGAGGTCGTAGAGATCGGTGACCGAGCCCAGGCCCTGGTCGACCGTCAGCGCGCTGGTGGCCGTCTCGGCGAGGCCGCGCAGCTTGCCCGGGTTGCTCAGCGTGGCGTTCTCCCGGAGCTGGCGCACCATCGAGTTCATGTACTGGTGCTGGGCCTTGGTCCGGCCGATGTCGCTGCCGTCCTCGAAGCCGTACCGCGTCCGCAGCCACTGCAGGGCCTGCTTGCCCTTGACGGACGTCGTGCCCTTCTCGAGCTTGAGCCCGGAGCCGTGACCGGTGGAGGTGTGCGAGTAGATGTTGGCGTCCACACAGACGGGGACGCCACCGATCGCGTCGGCCATCGACACGACACCCGCGAAGTCGACCATGACGAAGTGGTCGATGTGAATGTCGGTCAGCTTCTCCCAGGTGGCGACCGTGCAGCCGGGGCCGCCGCGGCCCAGCGAGTCGTTCGTCATCGTGAGCGAGGTGCTCGCGGCGTAGGTCGTCCCGGTTTTCGGGTCGGTGCACTTGGGTAGCTGGAGCAGGGTGTCGCGCGGCATGCTCACGACCGACATGTTGGTGCGGTCCGCGGACAGGTGCAGCAGCATCTGGACGTCCGCGCGGGCCGGTGTGTCGAAGGTGTCCTTCGCGCCGCCGAGCTTCTGGTTCTCGGTGGAGTTCCGGGCGTCCGAGCCGATCAGCAGGATGTTCAGCGGGGTCTGGCCCGCCGCGTTCGGTTTGGTCTTCGCGGCGCGGTCCTTCGCGTCGCCGATGTTCAGGTCGTCCCGCTTGAGGTTGTTGTTCAGGTGCCGGTAGTAGAGATAGCCGGCGCCCGCGGTGCCGAGTATCAGGACCGACAGCACCAGCGCCGACCAGCGAAGTATTCGGCGTCTGCGCCGGGGGCGGCCCGGGGTCCCGTGCCGTCCGTCGTCCCCGTCGTGCGGACCGCGCCGCTTCGGGCCGGGTGGCACGCTGCCGTCGGCGGGGCGTGTGCCGTCACCGTCGGGCCGGGTGCGGACGCCGTCCGCCGTTCGAACGGACTCGCCGCCCTCGTCGTACATGCTGTCGTCCCAGCCCAGTTCGCCGGCCTGCGGGACACGCGGTCGTGCTCCCTCCCCGCGCACACTGCTTTGCGCCATCTCCCAGCCTCTCCCCACCCTGCGCCTGACAAACGGGTCCGTCGGGCGTCCGGCCGGGCGTTTCCACACCCGGCCGGACAACCGCTCGCGCCCTGTAGGACGCCTGACGAACCCGTTAGGTCACTTCGCGCACACCGTTTTGTCCGCCGTGGACTTCTCCACGTCCGGCGCCTTCGTCGCAGCGGTCAAAGGCACACCGGCGCCCTTGAAGTCCTTGCCCAGGGTCAGCACGATCGCGGGCAGCCCCTGTGAGTTCTTCTCGCTCTTGCCGGGCTTCATCGCCGAGCCGGACAGCCCCATGAGATCCGCCAGCTTGCGTGCCTGGTCGGCCTGGTCGGGAGAGTACTCCAGGGTCGTCCTGCCGAGTGTTTCGTCGGCGTTGCCGAGCTGGCTGGACTTGAGCACGCCCTCATCATTCTGCAGCCAGTTAAGAGTTTCCTGTGCGGAGCCGGCCTCGGCCCCGCCGTTGTAGATGTCGACGCGGATGTCGGAGGCGGCGGAGCGGGAGCCCTTGAGGCGGGCGGCCACCGCGGCCTTCTCCTTCTTCTCCTTCTGCTTCACGGCGGTGAAGGAGACGTCGTTCTTGATCGCGTCGAAGACCGACTGGGCCGTGTTCGGGTTGACCACGACGGTGGCGTGCACCTTCTCGGCCGGGTTGTCTATCACCGGAACCGTGGTGAAGGTGATGTTCTTCGTCGGCACCTTCTTCAGCTCCAGGGCCATGTCCTTGAGCGTGCTGACCTTGCCGATGCCGGTGTCAACGGTCAGTGCCTTGGTGGCGGCCTCGGCCAGCTTGTACAGCTTGGTGGGACTGGTGAGGGTGTCGCTGGAGCTCATCTTGCGCATCAGGGAGCCGATGAACTGCTGCTGCACCTTGATGCGGTCGAGGTCGCCCTGGTTGCCGAAGCTGTGGCGGGTGCGTACGAACGCGAGGGCCTGCTCGCCCTCGATGGTGTGCTTGCCGGCCGAGAGCTTGAGGTGCGAGTCGGGGTCGTTGACGTCCTTGGCGACACAGACCTCGACACCGCCGACCGCGGTGGTCAGCGTCTTGACCGCGTTGAAGTCGGCCATCATGAAGTGGTCGACCGTGATACCGGTGACGGCCTTGACCGTGTCCATCGTGCAGCCGGGGTTGCGGCCTTCCTGGCCGAGGCTGGTGTTGAAGCGGACGTTCTCGGAAGGGTTGATGACCTTCTCGGTGCCGTCCTCCTGCTTCGACTTGCACTCGGGGATGTCGACGATGAGGTCGCGCGGAATGCTCATCGCGGTCGCGTTCGTCCGGTCCTTGGAGACGTGCAGCAGGATGTTCGTGTCGGCGTGCCCGACGCTGTTCTTGTCTCCGTAGCCCTCGTTGCCCGCACCGGTGCGCTTGTCGGTGCCGATGATGAGGATGTTGAAGGCCTCGTCCTTGCTGAAGCCGTTCTTGGCGGAACTGCCGACGTCCTCGGTCTGGACGTTGCCCTCGAGGTGCTTGAGGTAGGCGTACGCGGCGCCCGTGACGGCCACCAGGACCAGCGCCATGATGCCGCCGGTCCAGAGCAGCACCTTCTTCGCCTTCGACTTCCTGGGCTGCTTGGTGCGCCCGCGCCGCCGCCCGGGAAGGGGCTCCGGCGGCTCGGCGCGCCGTCGGCGCTGTCCCGGCACGTCGGGGCCGGGCGCCCCGCGTTCCTGTCCTGGTGCCTCACGGTCCCGTCCCGGTGCCGCGCGGTCCCGGCCCGGCGCGCTGCGGGTGCGCGTCGCCGCGGAGGGTGTACCCCTCCGCGGTCGCGGCACAGCCGATTGCGCTCCGGAAGGGGACAGTCGCAGTTCGTATTCACCGGTGTTCGGGTTGAGCACCCATTGGTCTGCGGGGTCGATGTCGTCCGCCCGCCCACGGCCTTGCGCGTCCACGGTTGTCTGAATCCTCCGTCGGGGCCACGCGGCGCCCTTTCCCCCTCAAAAGGCGCTCGGGTCTCGGTCAAGCAGTGCGCGATCCCCGAGGACGGACCTCGTGGCCGGGCGCACCGGATCGCTCACACTATCCGCCCAGTTCAGCGTCCAGCGACGGCCGTGACAAATTCGACGTTCATACAACCGGGCAATCCGCCCTATTTTCAGAGACTTCTTAGCTTGCCTGTTCCCCGCCTTGGCGCTCGCTTTACCCGCAGGCGTCCTGAGCGGCCGTGTTGCCGCGGAAAGTCGGAGCCGGATCGGGGGTGCCGGAGAGCCGGACAACCCCTATTGACGTCGACATTCCGTCGCCGGCCGACTCCCCTTCGTAGTCGCGGAAGGAGTTTCCGTACAGACTCACGGAATGCGGTGACTGCCCCTGGGCCGGCCTCGCGGGCGGCTCCTTCACGACCGCGACGGGCTCGTCCGCGCGCAGCCGCCGGAAGAGCCGGGCCGCGGCCGGCTTCACGAGCTGATCACGGTTGGCGTTGAGGACGTAGGATGTCCGGGGCACGGTCAGGAACTGGATGTCCTCGGTCGGGATGTCGCGCATGCCGCGCGCCAGGTCGTACAGACCGCGCAGACTCGCGAGTCCCGGGTCGGTGGTCAGCGACGAGGTGGCCGCGTCCAGCACCGGATACAGCTTCGCCGGGTTGAGCAGGACGTCGTCGCCGCGCACCTTGCTGATCAGCGCGCCGAGGAACTTCTGCTGGCGGTCCATGCGGTCGGTGTCGCTGCCGTTGCCGATGCTCTTGCGGGCGCGCACGTAGCCGAGCGCCTGCTCGCCGTTGAGCACGACCTTGCCCGCGGGCAGGTTCAGCTTCGCCGCCTTGTCGTGGATCGGCTTCCTCAGGCACACCTGGACGCCGTCCACCGCGTCGACCATGTCCTTGAAGCCGTGGAAGTCCACCACCATGTGATGGTCGACGCGGATGTTCGTGAGCTTCTCGACGGTCCGGATCGTGCAGGCCGAGCCGCCCACCTCGAAGGCGTAGTTGAACATCGCGAACATGGGGTCGGTGCGGGTGCCGTCGGGGCGCCGGCAGCTCGGCACGTCCACCATCAGATCGCGGGGCAGCGACATGGCGGTCGCGCTGTGCCGGTTCGCCGAGAGGTGCAGCAGGATCGTGGTGTCGGACCGTTCCGTCCCCGAGTCGCGGCCGTACTTCCTGTTCCCGGCCCCCGAGCGCGAGTCGGACCCGATCAGCAGGATGTTCTGCGCGCCGCGGACCAGCGCGGTGGGCCGTTCCTTCTCGTACCGGGCGAGCTCGGCGGCCGCGTCGTTGTCGGCCGTGATGTTCCCGTTCAGCTTCTCGTAGGCGGCCCAGCCGACCGCCACGGCGCCCAGGACCACCACGGCCGCCCCGGTCGCCGTCCAGCGCAGCCAGCGCCGCCGCCGGCGGCGCCCGGCCCCGGTGGGCGACGCTCCCGGCCCCTGGTCCTCCGGGCTTCCGGAGGGACTGCCCGCGGTGTCGGTCACGTCGGGACCACCACCCCTCATGGCGTACGAGCGTGTCTCGCTGCTCCTACGACCATGTCCCGACGCGGCAGGTGAGGGGTGCCGCTGATGGGCCGAACGGGGGACGCCCCGGCACGGAGGGTGCCCCGGAGCGGGGACGCCCCGGCACGGAGGGTGCCCCCGAGCGGCCCGCCGGGCACAGGGTTCTAGCGGGCCGTCGCGGTCACCCGCTCGCTCTCGATGCGCCGGGCGAGCGCGTCGTCGTCCAGCCGGTCGAGATGGCGGCACAGCACCACCGACCCGCCGGTCGCGAGCGGCGCGTACAGACCCGCGGTCACGCCCTCCCAGGTGTCGTACGGGAGCGCCGACAGGATGCGGGAACCGGGGCCCGTCAGATCCAGCCCGGGAGCGTCGCCGCGGGCCTGCTCCACGACCTCCGCGCCCGTGAGCGTGGCCCCGGCGACGATCAGGGCCCGGTCCTCCGGGTCGACCGGCGCGTACGGCGCGAAGCGGTCGCCCTGGCTCGGCACCTCGACGGCGTAGTCGGCGTAGCCCGCCGGCGGTGTCGGGAAGCGGCGGCCCAGCGGGGCGAGCGAGAGGGCGACACGCTCACCGGAACAGGCGAGCCCGGCGTCGAACAGGCCGGGGCCCGCGACGACGTGGTCGGCGGCCGCCGGGTCGCCGCCGAGATCCGCGACGACGCCCACCGAGGAACAGGCGAGCAGCCACACCGCCGTCTGCCAGTGCGCGGGCAGCAGCAGCGCGACCCGCTCGCCGGGCTCGGCGGCCATCTCGCCCTGGAGCAGGTTGGCGGTCTTGGCCACCCAATTGGCGAAGGTGGCCACGGACAATTCGACCCGTTCGCCCGTCGCGTCGTCGTAGAAGGTCACCAAGGGACGCGCGGGGTCCTCGGAGAGCGCGGATCGCAGCAGGTCGGCAGGGGTGCGGTCGGTGGCTTTCACGCGCGCAAGCGTACGCGGGGGCGCCGCGCGGCACGGGCCGAGCGCGCCACCGGTTCGGCGGAGCGCGGTCCGACGGTCCGTCAATTCCGCGATGGACAGATTTGTATGACTATGTCGAGGATCAGGAGCATGCGTGGATTCCTTGCTTCCTCGGTCGGCGTCACCTGCGCGGCCGCTCTCGCCCTGCCCCTCACTCTGCCCGCCACCCCGGCACAGGCCGGGCCGGCGACGCTGACATCGGAGGCCGCCGCTCCCGGCAGCACCCAGTCCCTGCCTCTGGTCCCCCTCACCCGCAGACGCTCGCTCGGCGCGACCGCCTCGACACAGGGCCTCACCCGCCGGAACGTACGGCCCTTCTCGCTGGTCGGCGTGGTCTGGGACGACCCGGCCACCGAACTGAACGGCCGTGTCCAGGTCCGCACCCGGGCGACCGGCACCGGCGACTGGTCGGACTGGCAGGACGTCGAGGCCCACAACGACGAGCACGCCGCCGACCCGGACACCGCCGAGAGCGCGTCGAGCCGGGTGCACGGCTCCACCGCACCCCTGTGGGTGGGGGACTCGGACGGCGTCGAAGTCCGCGTCGAGGCGGAGCGGACGACGCGGGACGCCGCGGACGGTCAGGAGCCCGAGGAGGGCTCCGCGGACGGCCCCGAGACCCGACGCGCGGACGACCCCGAGGCCGGACGCGCGGCCGCCCCCGCCGCCGCGTCGCTGCCCGGCGGCCTGCGCCTCGAACTGGTCGACCCCGGCGGGGACCCCCCGGGCCCGGACGTCCGGACGGCCGGACGGACCGGGGGCGCGCCCGCGGGCCTGCGCGCCAGGAGCGTGCACGGGAGCGTGCAGGCGGGCGTATCGGACGGCCTGCGTGCGGGAGCGACCGAGATCCCCGCGCTCTCCCGGGCGGCGACGCGGCATACGTACTTCCCCGGCGGCACGGCCCAGCGGCGCGTGACGCCGTACATCGGACCGCGCCCCCGGATCGTCACACGGCGCGGCTGGGGCGCGAACGAGAACCTGCGCGAGCGCGGCTTCCTCTACACGAAGACGGTCAAGGCGGCCTTCGTGCACCACACCGCGTCGGGCAACAAGTACACCTGCGCGCAGGTGCCTTCGGTCATCCGCAGTATCTACCGGTATCACGTGGTGAGCAGCGGCTGGCGTGACATCGGCTACAACTTCCTCGTCGACAAGTGCGGCAACATCTACGAGGGCCGTGCGGGAGGCGTCGCCAAGGCGGTCCAGGGCGCCCACACCCGCGGGTTCAACACGAACAGCATGGGGATCGCCGTGATCGGCACGTTCGGTGCCACGAAGCCCACCGATGCCGCGCTCAAGGCCATCGCCCGGCTCACGGCATGGAAACTCGGTCTGTACGGTGCCAATCCGCGTGGCAAGACATACCTGAAGTCGGCCGGTGGCAATCTCTACCGAAAAGGAAAGAACGTACGACTGAATGTGATCTCCGGCCATCGGGACGGGTTCGCCACGGAGTGCCCCGGACGGCTTCTCTACGGCAAGCTCGGCTCCGCCCGGACGACCGCGGCCCACTACCAGGGCCGGTAGACCGCCGTACGGCCGCCGGGAACGGCCCGGCCGGCGACGGACCGGCCGGGCCGCGCCGGCAGAGATCACCCGAAGTCACGGCAGAGGCCCGTCGAAGGACACCGCACGGCCATCGAGGGCGCCATCGAACGGTCTGCATACACTGGCCGGCCGAAAGACAGTTCGGCCGGTCCCGGCAGGAAGCAGAGACGACAGGTGACAGAAGCGATCCTCCTGGTCGGCGGCAGAGGCACCCGGCTGCGCCCGCTCACCGTGCGCACGCCCAAGCCGATGGTTCCGGCGGCCGGTGTCCCCTTCCTCACGCACCAGCTCGCGCGGGCGCGCGCGGCGGGCGTCGAGCACATCGTGCTGGCGACCTCCTACCTCGCCGAGGTCTTCGAGCCGTACTTCGGCGACGGGTCCTCGCTGGGCCTCCACCTCGAGTACGTCACCGAGGAGGAGCCGCTGGGCACCGGCGGCGCCATCCGCAACGTGGCCTCCCGGCTCAACTCGGGCCCCGACGACCCGGTCCTGATCTTCAACGGCGACATCCTCACGGGCCTCGACATCCCCGCGCTGGTCGCCGTCCACGAGACGACCGGCGCGGACGTCTCCCTGCACCTCACCCGCGTGGAGGACCCGCGCGCCTTCGGCCTGGTCCCCACCGACGCCACCGGGCGCGTCACCGCCTTCCTGGAGAAGCCGCAGAGCCCCGAGGAGATCGTCACCGACCAGATCAACGCGGGGGCCTACGTCTTCCGCCGCTCGGTCATCGACACGATCCCCGCGGGCCGCCCCGTCTCGGTCGAGCGCGAGACCTTCCCGGAGCTCCTGGCCACCGGCGCCCACCTCCAGGGCATGGTCGACTCCACCTACTGGCTGGACCTCGGCACCCCGCAGGCCTTCGTCCGCGGCTCCGCCGACCTGGTGCTCGGGCGCGCCCCGTCCCCGGCCGTCCCCGGCCGCTGCGGCGACCGCCTGGTCCTGCCCTCGGCCACGGTGGCGCCCGACGCCAAGCTCACCGGCGGCACGGTGGTCGGCGAGGACGCCCGCATCGGCGAGGGTGCCCGGATCACCGGCAGCACGATCCTCGCCGGAGCCGTCGTCGAACCCGGCGCGGTCGTCACCGACTCCTTCGTCGGCGCCGGCGCCCGCATCGGCGAACGCACCGTCCTGACCGGCACGGTCATCGGCGACGGCGCGGTCGTCGGCCCCGACAACGAACTCCGCGAAGGAGTCCGAGTCTGGTGCGACGCCCAACTCCCGGCAGCCACGCTGCGCTTCTCATCGGACCAGTAACCCGACGAACCCCCGCCGGAGGGGCGAAGAACTCAGCCCCTGAAGTTTCAGCCCCTCCGGCGTTTGAGGAGCGGGGTCCGGGGCGGAGCCCCAGGTTCGCCTAGAGCAGCCCGATGTCCGTACGCGGCATCTTCGGCGTACGCCGCGGCGGCGTACGCCCGGAGAGCAGAATCAACCGGGCCGCCCGATGCCGCTGCCCGGCATACGGCTCCAGCAACTCCAGCATGACGGAGTCGTCGGCGTCCCGGTCCCCCGCCAACGCCCACCCCACGATCCCCGGCAGATGCAGATCCCCCACGGTCACGGAATCCGCCGAACCGTGACTCCGCTGCACGACCTCCGCGGACGTCCACGGCCCGACACCCGGCACCAACTCCAGCCGCCGCCGCGCCCGCACGGGATCGAACCCGACGGCCTCCTCCAGCCGCGCGGCGACCCGTACGGCCCGCAGAATCGTCGCGGCCCGCTTGTCGTCGACCCCGGCCCGGTGCCACTCCCAGGACGGGATCAGCGCCCACGTCCGCGGCGCGGGCATGACGTACATCCGCTCGGGAGCGGGCCCCGGCGCGGGCTCCCCGAACTTCCGGACGAGCAACCGCCACGCCCGGTAGGCCTCGTCGGTGGTGACCTTCTGCTCCAGGACGGACGGGATCAGCGACTCCATCACGAGCCCGGTCCGCAGCAGTCTCAGACCGGGCCGACGATGCCGGGCGAGCGCGACCAGCCGGTGCCGCGGCTCGAAGGCTCCGGGATCGTCGGCGGCGCCGAGCAGGTCGGGGAGCCGGTCGAGGAGCCAGTCGGCCCCCGGTCCCCAGGCCGTGCCACGGGCCACCGCGCCGCGCAGGACGACCCGCAGCGTTCCCGGCCCGGCGGGCGTTCGGCTGGTCCGCCACACGGAGCCGTCGGGCGTCGTGCGGAACGTCGGATCGCCGGGTCCGCGTCGCAGCGGTCCGAGGACGAGCCCGAGATCCAGCGGCCCGTCGGGGGTCCAGGTGCGGACGCGTCCGGGCTCGGCCCCTTGGCGGGGCACTCCGCCCGGCACACCGCCGGGCACCACGACATGACCGCCGCGCACGGTCGTACGCGTCGGCCGGGGAGCGAAACGTCCAGACACGGATGAGGTCCTAGGGATACTCGGGCTGTCCTACGAGGGTAGGCGCTCACCCCCGCCAACGTGCCCAGACGCCCGAAGCACCCCCGGACCGCCGCAAACGACCGAAGGAGCACCCCACCCCGCCCGGAAACGCACCCCGCCGGGTCAAGGCCTCCCGCCAGTCACCGCACCTCGAAGAAAGCGGCAGCGTCCCGCTCCGGCCGGGCCCTCGGCTCCTCCGCCGCGTGTCCGACGGCCACGGCCCCCATCGGGTCCCAGTTCTCCGGCAGCTCCAGCACCTCACGGACGACGTCACGGCAGAACATCGTCGACGACACCCACGCGGAGCCCAGCCGCTCCCCGGCCAGCGCGACCAGGAAGTTCTGCACGCCCGCCCCGGTGGCGACCACGAACATCTCGCGCTCGGCGCCGTCGCGCCGCACGTCGCCGTAGGTGTGCGACCCATCCATGACCAGGCACGGCACCACGAGGTACGGCGCCCTGCGCAGCACGTCGCCTCGCCGGACCCGCTTGGCGATGGACTCCTCGCTCTTCCCGTCGCCCCGCAGATCCGCGATCCACGCGTCCCGCATGGCGTCGAGCAGCCGCGTCCGAGACGCCTCCGACTCCAGGAGCACGAACCGCCAGGGTGTGGTGTGGTGCGGCGCGGGAGCGGTCACCGCCGCCGCGACCGCACGGCGCACGGCACCGGGGTCGACGGGCTCGTCGGTGAAGGCCCGTACCGTACGCCGCTGGGTCACGGCCTCCCGTACGGCCTCCGAGGTGCCCAGGCGGAACATGTCGTCCCGCGCGTCGCGCACCATCGCCCGCGCCCCCGTGCCGTCCCCCTCGGCCACCAGGTGCGCCAGCCCGCGCACGACGGCGACGGGCAGCCCGGAGGCCTTGCCCTTGACCAGGTCACCGGCGGCGGCCAGCTCGTCGGCGAGGGCCACGACGGTCGCGTTCAGGGGGTTGCCGTGCGCGTCGGTGCGGCCGCGCAGGTCGTCCAGCACCCGGACGCCCGCGGCGCCGATGGCGACGTCGGTGAGGCCGGTGCGCCAGGGCCGCCCGAAGGTGTCCGTGATCACCACACCGACGTCGACGCCGAGCGTGTCCCGCAGTCCCTCACGGATGGCCCGCGCGGAGGCGTCGGGGTCCTCGGGCAGCAACAGCACGGTCCCGGCGGGGGTGTTGGAGGCGTCGACCCCGGCGGCGGCCATCACGAGGCCCTGCCGGTTCTCGACGATCCGCAGCATGCCGCGCCGTGCCACGACCCGGACGGTCTCGGCGTCGATGGCGTCCTCACGGTCGGCGGCCTCGACCATCCGCCCCTCGGCCTTCGACACGATCTTGGAGGTGACGAGCAGCACGTCCCCGTCCGCGAGTCCGGGCCCGGCCGTCGCGATGAGTTTCGCCAGGTCGTCCCCCTGGCGCACCTCGGGAAGTCCGGCCGGCGCCCAGACCCGGTAGCCCGCGTCGGCGGGCCGCTCCTGGTGGTCCCCGCCGGTGTGCGTTCCGGCGCGCCCGGCCTCGCCGGGAACCGCCGCGTCCATGGTGCTCACGGCGTCCGTACCTCCTCCGCCAGTGCCAGCGCCTCTCGAGCCATCCGCGCGGTCGCTTCGAGGTCGGACATCATCAGCGGTACGGCGCGGCAGCGGATGCCGGCCGCTTCGACGCGCTCCACGGCGGAGGCGTCGACCGTGTCGACGAGCCAGCCGTCCAGGAGGCCCGAGCCGTAGTGTTCGGCGACCGCGGCGGCGGTGGACTCGACGCCCACCGCGGCCAGCACCTTGTCGGCCATGCCGCGCACGGGCGCGTCACCGACGATGGGGGAGAGGCCGACGACCGGCACGCTCGCCTCGGCGATGGCCTCGCGGATGCCGGGCACGGCGAGGATCGTGCCGACGGAGACCACGGGGTTGGACGGAGGGAAGAGGATGACGTCCGCCTCGGCGATGGCCTCCAGCACCCCGGGAGCGGGCTTCGCCTGTTCGGCGCCGACCGGCACGATCGCCTCGGCCGGGACGGAGGCCCGCAGCCGGACCCAGTACTCCTGGAAATGGATCACCTTGCGCTCGCCCGCGGCCCCGGCCGGGTCGCCCTCCGGCAGCGTGACGGCGACATGGGTCTCGACCCGGTCGTCGGACATGGGGATGAGACGCACTCCCGGCTTCCACCGGTCGCACAGCGCTTCCGTGACGGCGCTGAGCGGATAGCCGGCGCCCAGCATCTGCGTCCGCACGATGTGCGTCGCGAAGTCCCGGTCGCCGAGCCCGAACCACTCGGGTCCGAGCCCGTACGCCGCGAGTTCCCCCTTCAGATGGAAGGTCTCGTCGGCCCGCCCCCAGCCCTGCTCCTCGTTGATGCCCCCGCCGAGCGTGTACATCACCGTGTCGAGGTCCGGGCAGACCTTCAGCCCGAAGAGGTGGATGTCGTCGCCGGTGTTGCCGATGACCGTGATGTCCGCGTCCGGCACGGCCCGCTGGAGACCACGCAGGAACCGTGCACCACCGATACCGCCTGCCAGAACCACAATGCGCATGGGGTTCAGTCTCGCAGGCGGGTACGACAACGCGTCAGCCGGTTGCCGGACCTCGGCGACGGCGGGCCGCTGTCCGGCGCGAACGCGTCACACCGTTTCGGCGACCGCGCAACGCGCCGCGTGCATCGGCATCTCGGTGAGGCCCGGGTAGTAAACGTGCAGGCTGACGGCCGGTTCGAGCGTGTCGTTGACGACCTCGTGGACGTAGCCGGGCGCGAACACGCGCTGCGCGCCGGAGCCCAGGGCGTGCGTGCCCCGCTCGGTGTGCTCGGTCAGCGCGCCGTCGAGGACGGTCAGCACGCCGGAGGAGCCGCCGTGGTCGTGCAGCCCGCTGCCCTGTCCGGGCACCCAGGACAGGAGCCACACCTCGTAGCCGGGCCCCGTGCGCAGCCGGTGGTACCAGCGCGAGGCGGCGTCGTAGCGGACGAGGTGTTCCCACTGGGAGCGGTCGGCGGCGATGGAGCGCGCCAGGCCGGCGAACTCGGCCACGGTGGAGGGGTGTTCGCGCGGCGGCTGGAGCAGGTGCGGGACTTCGAGGATGTCGCCGGCGATCTGGACGTCACTGTCGCTGTTCATGGGTGCGGTGGTTCCTCGGCGGGAGAGTGCTGGGCTGTCGCTTGCCGTTTCCGCCCGGGTCGCGGGCGGGGGTTCCGCCCTGGTCAGGAGCGGGAGGAGCCCTGGTGCGGGCAGTGGCCCCGGTGGGGCGGGATTCGCCTCAGTGGCGGCGAGGCAGCCGGAGCGCGGTAGGGCTCAACAGCTGAAACAGCAACAACAGCTACAGCGCGCGCGGGCAGCACCGAGGAACCCGGCGGTGCGGGTCGAGGTGATTGCTGAGTGCGCGAACATGCCCACAAGGACACCGGTTCACACCTCGACTGTCAACTGCATGTCCGGTATGTGGGAGATGTTTCACCTCATCCGGTTCATCTGGCAGGCGAAAGGTTTGTTCAGGCGGCTCCCCGGACACATGGCGCACAACCGGGTGAACAAACCTCGCCGCGGACCCGTGATCCAAATGTGATCCGTTTCGCTTCGGGGTCCATGTCGGAACGAGATCGAACGCCTGGACGTCCTCCTCTGTGAGGGGGCGGGCGCCTGACCTGGCCTCTTGGGCTGTCAGGGTTTATGCCGATTTGAACACTTTCCGCATAGCCTTGGTTCCGCAGAGTGAATAAGGGGCCCAATAGCAGATCTCGGCTTGACTGGCCCGGATCGGCACACTTGTAATTTCACTCGTGTCGTTCAGCCGAAATCGGTGACGGCAGCATCACGGGGACGCGAAAGACAGACGAGGGGCGCACATGACCGAGCTGGTGCAGCAACTGCTGGTCGACGACGCGGACGAGGAACTCGGCTGGCAGGAGCGCGCGCTGTGCGCCCAGACCGACCCCGAGTCCTTCTTTCCCGAGAAGGGCGGCTCCACCCGCGAGGCCAAGAAGGTCTGCCTCGCCTGTGAAGTCCGCTCCGAGTGCCTCGAATACGCGCTCGCCAACGACGAGCGGTTCGGCATCTGGGGCGGTCTGTCCGAGCGGGAACGTCGTCGTCTGAAGAAGGCCGCCGTCTGAAAAAGGTCGCACGGACCAGCGGACGCGGAACACCGGTTCCCACCCGCGGGTGGGCGCGACCAAACGGCACACACGCTTACGTAAGGAACGGCCCGGCGCACGTGGGTTATCCACAGGCGGCGGGCCGCCGTCTTTCCCAGCCGTTAGTGTGGGCCCTCGTCCGAGACGTCGCGCTGTCCCCGCCGGACACAGACGTCCACCGCAGTCCATCGAACCGGGGCCCGTACCTCGATGTCCGTGCACAGCCTTTCGGCAGCCAGTAACGACGCCGCTGCCGCTCCTGAGTTCCCGCGCCACGTGGTGACCGCGGTGCTCGTCTCCCACGACGGCGCCCGCTGGCTGCCACAGGCGCTCGCCGGGCTGCTCGGCCAGGACCGCCCCGTGCAGAACGCGATGGCGGCCGACACCGGCAGCGCGGACGCATCCGCCGAGCTGCTCACCGAGGCGCTCGGCGCCGACCGCGTGCTGCACCTGGCGCGGCGCACCGGCTTCGGCCAGGCCGTCGAGGAGGTGTCCCGCACCGCCCCCGAACTGACCCCGGACGACCTGCCCTACCTCAAGCGTCCGAGCGGCTGGGACCCCGTCACCCGTAGCTGGCGCGACGACACCTACGACCTGCCGGAGCTCCCGCACGGCGAGCCCGAGCAGTGGTTCTGGCTGCTGCACGACGACAGCGCCCCGGAGCCCGACGCCCTGGCCCAGCTCCTGCGCGTCGTGGAGAACGAGCGGGAGCTCGGCCAGGACGTGGCCGTCGTCGGTCCCAAGCTCCGCGGCTGGTACGACCGCCGGCAGCTCCTCGAGGTCGGCGTCACCATCGCCAACTCGGGCCGCCGCTGGACCGGTCTGGACCGGCGCGAGCAGGACCAGGGGCAGCACGACCACGTCCACCCGGTGCTGTCCGTGTCCACTGCGGGCATGCTCATCCGCCGCGACGTCTTCGAGGAACTCGGCGGCTTCGACCGTCGGCTGCCCCTCATGCGCGACGACGTCGACCTGTGCTGGCGTGCCCAGGCCGCCGGACACCGGGTGCTCGTCGCCCCGGAAGCCGTCGTCCGGCACGCCGAGGCGGCCTCCCGCGAGCGCCGCGCCGTCGACTGCGTGGGCCGCACCGCAGCGTCCCCGCACAAGGTCGACAAAGCGGGCGCCGTCTACACCCTCCTCGTCAATGCCCGCACGGCGCAGCTCCCATGGATCCTGATCCGCCTCGTCCTCGGCACCCTGCTGCGCACCCTCGCCTACCTCGTGGGCAAGGTCCCCGGACAGGCCGTCGACGAGATCCGCGGCCTCCTGGGCACCCTGCTGCGCCCCGAGCGGATCATCGCCGGCCGGCGCAGGCGCGGCCGCCCGCAGGTCGACAAGGGTGAACTGCGGCCCCTGTTCCCGCCCCCGGGAGCCACCGTGCGGGCCACCTTCGAGCAGGTCGCCGGCAACCTGACGAGCGACTCCGACCCCGATGCCGTCACCGGCGCCGGCCGGCACGGCGGCGCCGTCGAGTCCGGACCGGGTGGCGACGACGGCGACTTCCTGGAGATCGAGCAGTTCGCCCGGATCAAGCGCATCGCGCGCAACCCCGGCCCGATGCTGTTCCTGGTGCTCCTGTTCGTCTCGCTCCTCGCGTGCCGCGAGCTGCTCGGCGGCGGGGCCCTCTCGGGCGGTGCGCTGCTGCCCGCCCCCTCCGACGCCTCCGACCTGTGGGCGCGCTACCTCGACGGCTGGCATCCGGTCGGCGCGGGCTCCACCGGGTCCGCCCCGCCCTACCTCGCGATCGTCGCGCTGCTGGCCTCCGCGCTCCTCGGCTCCACGGGGCTCGCGGTCACCGTCCTCCTCGTGGGATCCGTGCCGCTGGCCGGCTTCGCCGCCTACTTCGCCTCGCGCCCCCTCGTCGAGTCCCGTCTCCTGCGCGCCTGGGCGTCCGTCGTCTACGCCTTCCTGCCCGCCGCCACCGGCGCGCTCGCCGGAGGCCGCATCGGCACCGCCGTCCTCGCGATCCTGCTGCCGCTCATCGCGCGCGCGGGCATCGCGGCGAGTGGCCTCGCCCACGGCTCCCGGGCCCGCGGAAGCTGGCGCGCCACCTGGGCGTACGCCCTGCTGCTGACGTTCACCACCGCGTTCACCCCGATCGTGTGGCCCATCGCGCTGGTCCTCGGCCTCGCCCTCCTCGTGGTGCGCCGCAAGGAGATCCCCGCCTACGGACTGCGTTTCCTGGCCCAGCTCGGCACCCCGCTGCTGGTCCTCGCCCCCTGGTCGCTGACCCTGCTGCCGTTCGGCTTCTTCCAGCAGGCCGGCCTGGACTACGGCACCGGCGCCGCCTCCGCGCTCGACCTGCTCAGCGCCAGTCCCGGCGGGCCGGGCACCGTCAGCGGACTGATGCTCTTCGGCATCGTGCTCGCCGCGCTGGCCGCGCTGCTGCGCTCCGAGCGCCAGGCGGGGATCCGGACCGCCTGGGTCGTCGCCGTCGTCGCACTCGTCTTCGCGGCGCTGTCCAACCGCTCCACCTGGGCGGGACCCGCGACCCTCGTGTACGGCCTCGCGCTGCTCGCCGCCGCCGCCGTCGGCTCCGACGGGGCACGCGCGCGGGTCGCCGAGCAGAGCTTCGGCTGGCGCCAGCCGGTGGCCGCGCTCATCGCCTTCGCCTGCGCCGCGGGCCCGCTGCTCGTCGCCGCCGGATGGATCATCCGCGGCGCCGACGGACCCGTCGAGCGCCGCGACCCGGTGCAGGTGCCCGCGTTCGTCGCCGAGGAGAGCAACACCCGCGACCAGGCCCGCACGCTCGTCCTCGACAGCCGCTCCGCCGCCGACGTCGGCTACGTCCTCGTCCGCGGCTCCGGCGCCCGTCTCGGTGACGCCGAACTCGCCGCGGCCGGCGGCGAGAACAAGAAGCTCGACAAGGTCGTCGCCAACCTCGTGGCGGGCTCCGGCGCCGACCAGGCCGACCAGCTCGGCGGCTTCGCCGTGCGCTACGTCCTGGTCCGCAAGGGCGCGCCGCGCGAGGTGAGCCGCGTCCTGGACGCCACCCCGGGCCTGTCCCGGCTGAGCCAGCAGGACGGCAGCGCCCTGTGGCGCGTCGACCAGCAGGTCTCACGCGCCGCGATCGTTCCCGCGTCCGGCGACCCGGAGTCCATCGCGGCCGGTCCCGTCGAGGTGCACACCACGGTTCCCACCGGGGACGAGGGCCGCGTCCTGCGCCTGGCCGACAGCGCCGACGGGGGCTGGACGGCGACCCTGGACGGCAAGCAGCTCAGCCGCACCACGGTCGACGGCTGGGCCCAGGGCTTCCAACTGCCCTCCACCGGCGGCAGGCTGGACGTCACGTTCGAGGCACCGCTGAGCCACACGGCCTGGCTGTGGGCCCAGGGCGCCCTCGCCCTGGTCCTCGTGGTGCTCGCCCTCCCCGGGCGGCGCCGGGACATCGACGACGACCTTCCCGAGGAGCAGCAGCCCGTACCCGCCCAGGACATGACGGGCGACGGCCGCCGTGCCCGCCGTCTGCGCGCCCAGGCCGAGGCCGAGGCGGAGTCCGGGCAGCCGGACGGGGACCCGGAGTTCGACGAGGACTTCCCCGCGGACCCCGGCGCGGACGATGGCGAGGACCAGGAGGCCCCGGCCGTCGCCGTCCCGCATCAGCAGGCGTACGGCGAATGGGACTCCCCGAGCTACGCGAACGCCGAGTACGACACCTACGGCGGCGAGCGGTACGAGGGGCAGCAGGGGTACCCGGCGGGCACCTACGACCAGCAGCCGTACCCTGCGGATCCGTACCAGGGCGGCCAGGGCGGCCAGTACGACCCGTACGCCTACGGCGGCACGGCGGCGTACGACCAGAACTACGGCCAGGGCTACGACGCGAACGGCGGGCCCTTCGATCCCCAGGGCCAGGGCTACGACCAGGGCGGGCAGGGTTACGACCCGGCCTACGACCCCACGCAGCCCCCGCACGGCAACGACAGTGAGCGCCCCGACGGGAGCCGGCAGTGAACCGCACCACCCTGTCCCTGATCGCCGCGGCGACCGCGCTCGCCGCCGTCACCGGCTTCGCGACCCTCAAGTCGCCCGGCGCCGGCGGCGACAGCGCGTCCGCCACGGCCGCGCGGCTGCCCGTGGAGCGCACCAGCCTGCTCTGCCCGCAGCCGAGCACGTCCGACATCGCGGACACCGCGTACACGTCCTTCACGCCCGTCGTGGAGGGCGCGAGCGGCAGCGGCAAGGCTCAACTCCAGGCCGCGGCCGAGGAGTCGGCCGAAGGGTCCGACTCGGCCGACGGCAAGAAGAGCGGGGCCAAGACCGCCAAGCCCGTCGTCCAGCCCAAGGAGCCCGGCAAGCCGGCGACCGGCGACACCTCGGGCGCCGACGCGCCCGCCCTCGTCGGCGTCGCCTCGGGCAAGTTCGCGCCCGGCTGGACGGTCCAGGAGACCACCGAGGTCGCCGCGGGCGCCGGGCGCGGTCTGCTCGGCACCAACTGCGCCGCGCCCGACACCGAGTTCTGGTTCCCGGGCGCCAGCACCGCCGAGCAGCGCACCGATTACGTCCATCTGACGAACCCGGACGACGCCGCGGCGGTCGTCGACATCGATCTGTACGGCAAGGACGGCACGCTCAAGTCCACGGTGGCGGACGGGATCACGGTCCAGGCGCACGCCAGCGAACCGATCCTGCTGAACACGCTGACCAGCGATCCGCAGGCCGACCTCACCGTGCATGTGAAGGTCCGCAGCGGCCGGGTCGGCGCCGCCGTGCAGGCACTCGACGCGAAGAACGGCGGCGACTGGCTGGCCGCCTCCGCCGACCCCGCGGGCACTCTCGTCATGCCGGGCATCCCCAAGGACGCCACCTCCGTGCGCCTGGTCGCCTTCGCGCCCGGTGACACGGACGCCGACCTGAAGGTCCGCCTCGCCTCGCCCTCGGGGACGATCACCCCGGCGGGGAACGAGACGCTGCACGTGAAGGCCGGCATGACCGCCGCCGTCGACCTCGGGGACGTCACCCGCGGCGAGGCGGGCTCCCTGGTGCTCAGCCCCACCGGATCGTCCGCGCCGGTCGTCGCCGCGCTGCGGGTGGTGCGGGGCAAGGGCGCCGGTCAGGAGACCGCGTTCATTCCGGCCACCGCTCCGGTCGGGGCGCGCGCGACGGTCGCCGACAACACCGCCAAGGGGTCCACGCTCGCCGTGACCGCCCCCGGCGCGGGAGCCACGGTCAAGGTCACCGCTTCCGCGGGCAGCGGGGGCGGTACGGCGGTCTCGAAGACGTTCACCATCAAGGGCGGGACCACCCAGAACGTCGTGGCACCCGTCCCGAGCGGTCTCAAGGGCACGTACGCCCTGACCGTCGAGACGGTCTCCGGAGGCCCGGTGTATGCCTCCCGGATGCTCTCGGCGAGCCAGGACGGCGTTCCGGCCTTCACCATCCAGAACCTTCCGGACGACCGCGGGACGGTCTCGGTGCCGGACGCCGAACAGGACCTCTCGGTGCTGCTCGGGCCGTGACCGGACCGGCGATCCGCCCGGGAACGGCCGCTCAGGCCCTGGGCGGGTCTCAGTCCTCGCCGTAGCGCGGGTCGACCGTCTCCGGTGTCAGGCCCAGCACTTCCGCGACCTGTTCCACGACGACCTCGTGCACCAGGGCGGCGCGTTCGTCGCGCCCCTTGGTGCGGATCTCGATCGGGCGGCGGTAGACGACCACGCGCGCGGGACGCCCCTCGCGCGCCGCGACCGTGCCGCCCAGCGGCACCGCCTCGTCGCTCCAGCCCTCGCCCGAGCGTTCGAGGCGGGGGACTTCGAGGACCATGAAGTCGATGTCCGCGAGCTGCGGCCAGCGTCGCTCCAGCCGTTCCACGGAGTCCTGCACGAGGTCGGCGAAGACCTCGGAACGGCTTGCCGCGAGCGGTACCTGGGGCGGCGCCACGGGGCCGCGCATGCCCCTGCCGTGGCGGTCGCGACGACGGGGACCGGGCGCTGCGGCACGGGGTGGTACGGGGCTGTCCATCACTGACGAAGAGTAGTCCCCGCCCGGCCCGGCCGCCCGGCCCCACGCGCCGGTCGTCGTCGTCCCGGCCGACGGCCGGGAGAGCGGACGTCCCCCGCCCGTCCTCGGTCCGTCCCCGGCCCGTCCTGTCTCCCGGATGACGCCCGATGACCATTCGCGTCAAGATTCAGCTCGATTCCGTATCTCTCCAAGACCGTCTCTGACATGGCAATTGGCATGATTCGCACCAAGTGGTGACCGGATTCAGGTCTGTTCGGTATCTCGACACCTGATGTCGCCCCAGGTCAGGGTCTGATGCTCCGGAAGCGGTGTGGGACGTCTCACAACACGACACGGTGGGGTGACCTGGGGGAGAGTCGTCGCGGCCCGCTCAAGAGTGCGGTACCGTCCAACCTCGTGAGCCTTGTACGTCGCTGTTCGCGCACCGCTTGCGGCCGTCCCGCCGTCGCGACGCTGACGTACGTCTACGCCGACTCGACCGCGGTTCTCGGCCCGCTCGCCACCTACGCCGAACCCCACTGCTACGACCTGTGCGCCGAGCACTCCGAGCGCCTCACCGCGCCGCGCGGCTGGGAGGTCGTCCGCCTCGCCGACTCCTCCGGTCCCGCGCGCCCCAGCGGCGACGATCTGGAGGCGCTGGCGAACGCGGTGCGCGAGGCGGCCCGTCCGCAGAAGCGCGCGGCGGAGGCCGGCGGCAGCGCCCGCTCGGTCGACCCGATGGAGGTCGCGCGCCGCGGCCATCTGCGGATTCTGCGCTCGCCCGAGAACTGACCGCCGCCCTCCCGGACGCGGCGCCACGTCTCCGGGCAACTCGCCGACATCGGCGCCTCCTTGGCCGGCTCCACCCCCCTGATCTCCCTGCCGCACGCGCGCGTGCCCGCCGCCGGGTCCGTACGGGCCTCGGTCCTGACCGGCGCGCGCGGCGACGAGCTCGACGAACGGCACCCGCGCCGTGAAGTCGTGCGCGCCATCGGCCACTTCGTGGCGGCGGCCGGCTCCGACACCTCGTCGAACGTCCTCTTCGGCACGTTCCAGGTGAGCTCCGCCCGGGAGTCGGGGCCGTCGCCCGAACTCCTCGCCGCCGCCAACAGTTCGGGCGGTGTCCTCGGCAAGAGGATCTCGCCGCGGAACCTGACGATCGCCTGCGCCGCCGTCGGGCTCGAGGGCCGAGGGCGACCTGCTGCGCAAGGTGCTGCCCGGTCTCGGACCGCTGCTCATCATGTGCCTGATCGTGGTGGGACAGAGCTCGCCGGTCCCCTCCTGGATGCCGCCCTGACCTCGGACGCACGACGTTCGAGCCGGGCTCCGCCCGCAGTCGGCCCGGACGGGTAGTTTGGGGCGACCGAAGTGGACTCCTGGAGGGTTGGCCGTGACTGCTGATCTGTCGCAGCTCGTGAAGGCGTACGACGTACGCGGGGTGGTCCCGGATCAGTGGGACGAGCCGCTCGCCGAGCTGTTCGGTGCCGCCTTCGTCCAAGTGACCGGCGCGGACGCCATCGTGATCGGGCACGACATGCGGCCGTCGTCGCCGGGCCTCTCCCGCGCCTTCGCGCGCGGCGCCGCGGCACGCGGGGTCGACGTGACCGAGATCGGCCTGTGCTCCACGGACCAGCTCTACTACGCGTCGGGCGCGCTCGGCCTGCCGGGCGCCATGTTCACCGCCTCGCACAACCCGGCCCAGTACAACGGCATCAAGATGTGCCGGGCGGGCGCGGCCCCCGTCGGCCAGGACACCGGGCTCTCCGAGATCCGCCGGCTCGCCGAGGCCTGGCTCGACTCCGGCGCCCCGGCCTCGGACGCCACGCCCGGAACGATCACCCGGCGTGACACGTTGGAGGATTACGCGGCCTACCTCCGCTCGCTCGTCGACCTGACCTCGATCCGCCCCCTGAAGGTCGTCGTCGACGCGGGCAACGGCATGGGCGGACACACCGTGCCGACGGTGTTCACCGGTCTGCCGCTCGAACTCGTCCCGATGTACTTCGAACTGGACGGCACCTTCCCGAACCACGAGGCCAACCCGCTCGACCCGGCGAACATCGTCGACCTCCAGAAGCGCGTCCGCGAGGACGGCGCCGATCTCGGCCTGGCCTTCGACGGCGACGCCGACCGCTGCTTCGTCGTCGACGAGCGGGGCGAGCCGGTCTCCCCGTCCGCGATCACCGCGCTGGTCGCCGCCCGCGAACTGGACAAGCACGGCGGCGGCATGGTCATCCACAACCTCATCACCTCCTGGTCGGTCCCGGAGGTCGTCCGCGAGCACGGCGGCACCCCGGTCCGCACCCGCGTCGGCCATTCCTTCATCAAGGCCGAGATGGCCGCCGTGGGCGCGATCTTCGGCGGCGAGCACTCCGCGCACTACTACTTCCGCGACTTCTGGAACGCCGACACCGGCATGCTGGCCGCCCTCCACGTCCTCGCCGCCCTCGGCGGCCAGGACGGCCCGCTCTCCGGGCTCGTCGCGGAGTACGACCGCTACGCCGGCTCCGGCGAGATCAACTCCACGGTGGACGACCAGGCGGCCCGCCTCGCCGCCGTCAGGGCCGCCTACGAGGGCCGCGAGGGCGTCGAGTTCGACGAGCTCGACGGCCTGACGGTCACCCTCGGGGACACGTGGTTCAACGTCCGCCCCTCGAATACCGAGCCCCTCCTCCGCCTCAACGCAGAGGCCCCCGACGAGGCCACGATGGCAAAGCTCCGCGACGAGGTCCTCAAACTCATCAGATCCTGACCCGGTACAAGCCTCCTCCGGCACCCAGGCACCCTCACCCGGGTCAGGCGCCCCGCCGGGTGGACCGCCGCCCGCGTACCGGCCCTGCGCCGGGCCGACGGCAGGTCGGCGAGGCCGGGCACCGGGGTGCGCCGCGTCCGTGGTGCCGGGCCCGGCACCGGCGGGGTCCGCCCGGGCCAGTGCCGGTGCCGGCCCGGACGCCGGGTGCGGGGGCCCGTACACCTGCTCGGCGCGCCTCACGAACCATGGGCGCGCCCCGGCACCGGGCTTCCCGCAGCGGTACCCTGACCAGGCCGCATCCACCGTTTCGGAAGGACACCCCATGCCGCTCGAAGCCGGCCTCCTGGAGATCCTCGCCTGCCCGGCCTGCCATGCCCCGATCAAGGAGCAGGAGACCGAGCTGATCTGCACGGGAGCGGACTGCGGGCTCGCCTACCCGGTCCGCGACGGCATCCCCGTACTCCTGGTCGACGAGGCCCGGCGCCCCGCGTAACCGACGCATCCGCCTCGCGCACAGCGGCGCCGCGACCGCCGCACGCGAGGCGACAGCGGCGCCGTCCCCGCGCGCGGGCCGACGGCGCGGCAGGTACGACGAGCCACGACACCCGACGACGAGCGACGGCACCGCCGCCCGCACGGCCGACGGCGACGCGGCCGTCCCGATCGGCGGCCGGCGCACGCCCGGCCGGCACTCCGGTCCGACCCAGCGCCGCTCGGCCCCTCCCGCGAGCGACCCCGTGCAAGCGACCCCGGCGGCTCACGCGCAAGCGCCCCCCGGCGATCGGAGGCTACCGACCCCATGCTCGACGAATCGCTCCTCGACGATCCCGACGCGCTCACCCGGGCCGACCGGCGGGCCCTGCTCCGCGGCGCAGCCGAGGCCGGCGCCCGCGTACGCACCGCGGTCCGGCACGCCAACGAGGCCGGCATCTCCGAGCTGAAGCCCGACGGCCGCCCGCGCGCCGTCCTCATCGCGGGCCCCGGCATGGCCGCCACCGGCGTCGCCGAACTGCTCGGCACCCTCGCCGGAGCGAGCTGCCCCCTCACCCGGCTCTCCCCCACGGGCGTCGCCCCCGCCGGAGGCGCCCTGCGCTGGGACCTGCCCGGCTGGGCCGGCCCCGTCGACCTCCTGCTGATCGCCACCCCCGACGGCAGCGAACCCGGCCTGGAACTGCTCATCGAGCAGGCCTACCGGCGCGGCAGCACCGTCGCCGCCGTCGCCCCCGCAGGCTCCCCGCTGGCCGAGTGGGTGGAAGGCAGCCACGGCCTCTTCGTACCGATGGCGTCCGCCCCGTACGACCAGGAGGAGCCCCTGGGGGCTTCGGCCCCCGGCGTGCTCTGGGCGCTACTCACCCCGCTGCTCGCCCTCCTCGACCGCACGGGCCTGGTCACCGCCCCGCCGCAGGCCCTGCAGAGGGTCGCCGACCGCCTCGACCGCGTCGCCGAGCGCTGCGGCCCCGCCATCGCGGCCTACAGCAACCCCGCCAAGACACTCGCCGTCGAACTGGCCGAGGCGCTCCCGGTGATCTGGACGGAGGGCACCTCCGCGGGCCCGGCCGGCCGCCGCTTCACCGCGGCGCTCGCCGAACTCGCCGGCCGCCCCGCGCTCACCGCCGAACTGCCCGAGGCCCTCGCCTCGCACAGCGTGCTGCTCGCGGGCGCGCTCGCCGCGGGCGCGGACCCCGACGACTTCTTCCGGGACCGCGTCACGGAGGCACAGGCACTGCACGCGCGCGTGGTGCTGCTCCGCGACCGTCCCATCGGCGGGATCAGCGCCGCCCCCGCCGCCCGCGAACTCGCCCTCAGCCACGACACCGCGATCAGTGAGCTCGAACCCGAGGAGGGCGGCGAACTGGAAACCCTCGCCGAGCTGATCGCCATCACGGATTTCGCCGCCGTTTACCTGGCGCTCGCTTCGGGGGCCTGATCTTGGGCAGGACCTCGCGCCCGGCGCGCCGCACCGCCGGACCCCGCGCCAGGCTCCCCTGACACCACGCTTCCGATCGACGCCCGCCCCGGCGGGCCGCGCAGCGCACGTATGGAGAAGAAGACACCGATGGACCGCCTCGACAACACCGTCCGCCCCTACGCCTGGGGCTCGACCACCGCCATCCCCCTGCTCCTCGGCGTGGAGCCGACCGGCGAACCGCAGGCGGAGATGTGGATGGGCGCCCACCCGGGCGCACCCTCGCGCACCGAGCGCGGTCCGCTCAACGAGGTCGTCGCCGAGGACCCGGAGCGGGAACTCGGCCGCGCCGCCGTCGCCAAGTTCGGCCCCCGGCTCCCGTTCCTGCTGAAGCTCCTCGCCGCCGGCGCCCCCCTCTCCCTCCAGGTGCACCCCGACCTCGAACAGGCCCGGGAGGGCTACGAGGACGAGGAGCGCCGGGGCGTCCCGATCGACGCCCCGCACCGCAACTACAAGGACGCCAACCACAAGCCCGAACTCATCTGCGCCCTCACCGAGTTCGACGGCCTGTGCGGCTTCCGCGCCCCCGAGGAGGCCGCCCGACTCCTCGCCGCCCTCGACGTCGACTCCCTCAAGCCGTACGTCGACCTGCTGCGCGCCCACCCGGAGGAGGCGGCGCTGCGCGAGGTCCTCACGGCGGTGCTGAGCGCCGACCCGGACGACATGGCCCGTACGGTCACCGAGACCACGGCCGCCTGCGCCCGCCTCGGCGGCGACTACACCCCGTACGCCGGTCTCGCCCACCACTACCCGGGCGACCCCGGAGTCATCGCCGCGATGCTCCTCAACCACGTCCGGCTCCAGCCCGGCGAGGCCCTCTACCTCGGCGCCGGCATCCCGCACGCCTACCTGAACGGCCTCGGCGTCGAGATCATGGCCAACAGCGACAACGTCCTGCGCTGCGGTCTGACCCCCAAGCACGTCGACGTCCCCGAACTCCTGCGCGTGGTCCGCTTCGAGGCGGCAGACCCCGGCGTCCTGCGCCCGGAGGCGTCCCCCGACGGCGAGGAGGTCTACGCGACCCCCATCGACGAGTTCCGCCTCTCCCGGTACGTCGTCGCCGAGGGCGCCGATCCGCGCGACCTCACCCGCGAGACCCCCCAGATCCTGCTCTGCACCTCGGGTTCCGTGCGCGCCGACGGCATCGACCTGACCCCCGGCACCTCGGTCTTCGTACCGGCCGGCGAAAAGGCCGAAGTGTCCGGGTCCGGCACGATCTTCCGTGCGACAGTTGTCGCCTGACGGGACGACGGCAGGGACCTGAGGCGCGTCCCCGGCGGACCGGGCTGCAAGAATGGCCCACCGCAAAGGGTGGGCAAAGCCGGGACCGGACGGGGTACGAGGGTACGGACGGGTCCGGACGCGTACGAAGGGACAGCAGGAGCAGATGAGCGCTTCAGGCGGCACCAAAGCGATCGTGGCGGCACTCGGCGCCAACCTCGCGATCGCGGTATCGAAGTTCGTGGCGTTCGCCTTCAGCGGCTCCTCCTCGATGCTCGCCGAGGGCGTCCACTCGCTCGCCGACTCCGGCAACCAGGCGCTGCTCCTGATCGGCGGCAAGAAGGCCCAGCGCGAGGCCACCCCGCAGCACCCCTTCGGCTACGGCCGCGAGCGCTACATCTACGCCTTCCTCGTCTCCATCGTCCTGTTCTCCGTCGGCGGCATGTTCGCCGTCTACGAGGGCTTCGAGAAGATCAAGCACCCGCACGAGATCGACCACTGGTACTGGCCGGTCGGCGTCCTGGTGTTCGCGATCATCGCCGAGGGCTTCTCCTTCCGTACGGCCATCAAGGAGTCCAACGAGCTGCGCGGCTCGCACTCCTGGTCCCAGTTCATCCGCCGCGCGAAGGCCCCCGAGCTGCCGGTCGTCCTCCTGGAGGACTTCGGCGCGCTCATCGGTCTGGTCCTCGCGCTCGGCGGCGTCGGTCTCGCCCTGCTCACGGGCGACGGTGTCTGGGACGGCATCGGCACGGTCTGCATCGGTGTCCTGCTCATCCTGATCGCCCTGGTGCTCGCCGCCGAGACCAAGTCGCTCCTGCTGGGCGAGTCGGCGGGCCCGGAGGAGACCGCGAAGATCGAGGCGGCGATGGTCGACGGCGCCACCGTCACCGGCATCATCCACATGCGCACGCTCCACCTCGGCCCGGAGGAACTGCTGGTCGCCGCGAAGATCGCCGTCAAGCACGACGACACCGCCGCCCAGGTCGCCACCGCCATCGACGCCGCCGAGTCCCGCATCCGCGCCGCCGTCCCGATCGCCCGGGTGATCTACCTGGAGCCGGACATCTACAGCGACACCGCGGCGGCCAAGGGCCCGGACCCCGCCGCGACCCCCGGCGGACCCACGCCGGCCGGTCACTGACGCCACCCGCTCGTACGCCGCCGGGGCCCGCCGACAACTCGGACGGGCCCCGGCGGCGTACCCGCGTCCGGCATCCGTCCACGCCGTCCACCACCCCGGCCGAGCCCCTCGGTTCCGGCCCGCGGGGGCCGCTTTGTCCGGAGGTGGACTGGGGAGCAGGAGCTCCACCGGTGTAGCTTGGTGACCGAGCCAGACGTCGCTGCTGATGGCGGTCGGGCGGTCCCACCGCGGACCGGCCGAGGGAGAGAGGGCCTCCGACGGACTGCGCTGCGCGCACCGGGCACAGCTGTGCCCTGCCGGTGCACGTCCGTGCCCCGGTCGGGTACGCGTACGTGCCGCCGCCGCGCAGAAGAGCCCTACCCACCTCGCCCCGATTCCGAGGAGCAGCTCGCATGACGACTGTCGACAACCGACAGGACTTCAAGGTCGCCGATCTCTCTCTGGCCGAGTTCGGCCGCAAGGAGATCACCCTCGCCGAGCACGAGATGCCCGGCCTGATGTCGATCCGCAGGGAGTACGCCGAGGCGCAGCCCCTCGCGGGCGCCCGCGTCACCGGCTCCCTGCACATGACGGTGCAGACCGCCGTCCTCATCGAGACCCTGGTCGCCCTCGGCGCCGAGGTCCGCTGGGCCTCCTGCAACATCTTCTCCACCCAGGACCACGCCGCCGCCGCCATCGCGGTCGGCCCGGACGGCACGCCCGAGAACCCGCAGGGCGTCCCGGTCTTCGCCTGGAAGGGCGAGACCCTGGAGGAGTACTGGTGGTGCACGGAGCAGGCGCTGACCTGGCCGAACACCCCCACCGGCGGCCCGAACATGATCCTGGACGACGGTGGTGACGCCACCCTCCTCGTCCACAACGGTGTCCAGTACGAGAAGGACGGCAAGGTCCCCTCGGTCGACACCGCCGAGAACGACGAGCACCGCGTCATCCTCGAACTCCTCAACCGCACGATCACCAACGGTTCGCAGAAGTGGACCCGGCTCGCCTCGGAGATCCGCGGCGTGACCGAGGAGACCACCACCGGTGTCCACCGCCTGTACGAGATGTACCGCGACGGCACGCTGCTGTTCCCGGCGATCAACGTGAACGACGCCGTCACCAAGTCGAAGTTCGACAACAAGTACGGCTGCCGCCACTCCCTGATCGACGGCATCAACCGCGCCACCGACACCCTGATCGGCGGCAAGACCGCCGTCGTCTGCGGCTACGGCGACGTGGGCAAGGGCTGCGCGGAGTCCCTGCGCGGCCAGGGCGCCCGGGTGATCATCACCGAGATCGACCCGATCTGCGCCCTGCAGGCGGCGATGGACGGCTACCAGGTCACGACCCTCGACGAGGTCATCGACAAGGCCGACATCTTCGTCACCACGACGGGCAACAAGGACATCATCATGGCCGCGGACATGGCCAAGATGAAGCACCAGGCGATCGTCGGCAACATCGGTCACTTCGACAACGAGATCGACATGGCCGGCCTCGCGAAGATCCCCGGCATCGTCAAGGACGAGGTCAAGCCCCAGGTCCACACCTGGAAGTTCTCCGACGGCAAGGTCATCATCGTGCTGTCCGAGGGCCGCCTGCTGAACCTGGGCAACGCGACCGGCCACCCGTCGTTCGTGATGTCCAACTCGTTCGCGGACCAGACCCTGGCCCAGATCGAGCTGTTCACCAAGCCCGAGGAGTACCCGACCGACGTCTACGTGCTGCCCAAGCACCTCGACGAGAAGGTCGCCCGTCTCCACCTCGACGCGCTCGGCGTGAAGCTCACGACGCTCCGCCCCGAGCAGGCCTCGTACATCGGTGTCGAGGTCGAGGGCCCGTACAAGTCGGACCACTACCGCTACTGAGCACGCCCGCCGAGCAGCGGTACCACCGCTCGGCGTCCGGATGTCAGCAGGCCCTCGCCGTCCCGGCGGGGGCCTGTCCCCGATGAGGACCTGAACGCCCATGCCCCGCGGCCGCTATTCGCTCCATGACCCGCACGATCACACCCCTCTCGCCGACGAACACTTCCACTGCGCGCCCGGCCCCTCCGGCTGGCGCTACGTCTCCCAGCTCACGACGCCCCCCGGCACGACGCCGGACGGCCTCCCCGAGCCCGCGACGGCGACAGTCACCGGCTCCGTCGACCTCGCCCTCGACGATCTCGGCCGCCCCATCCGTCTCGAACTGCACGCGGCCGGCTGGCAGGTGCGGGGCGCCGCTCTCGACGGCGTGACCTGGGTCCGCACCGACCCCACCGGGACCGAGGCCACCGAAGGCAACGTGCCCGCCCACGCCTTCACCGGCACCTCTCCCGCCTTCCTCGTCGCCACCGCCCGTCTCCTTCGCCTCACCCCTTCCGCCACCCCCTCGGCGACCCGTGTCCGCCTCGTCGCCTTCACCGACCCGGTCCTC
This sequence comes from Streptomyces sp. NPDC005070, assembly GCF_053600395.1. NCBI lineage: Bacteria > Bacillati > Actinomycetota > Actinomycetes > Kitasatosporales > Streptomycetaceae > Streptomyces > Streptomyces sp. NPDC005070. Next base: position 54,367 of record NZ_JBSFZS010000051.1, read on the forward strand.
GCCCCGCGCACCCTCGACCAGTCCTGGGCCTTGATCGCAAGCGAAACACACGCCACTGACAACGGACCGCTGACCGTGGACGAATACCAGGTCACAGCGCTGGACACCGGGGAACAGCACGCCGTGCACATCGCCGGCGACGTGGTGCTCGCGGCCTCCGGCATCGAACTGGAACACCTCGAATCACCGCCGTCGGTGTTCACCTGACGGCGGTGCGGTGCCGAACCGGCGGTGCCGAAGCGGCGGTGAGGGCGGCTACGCGGGCGGCGCGAAGCCGGTCGACCGACCCTCGTCCCGGTCGGCGTGCTCGACCGGGGTGGCCGGGTCGGCCGCACCGACCGGAGCCGGGGACGGTCGCGCCGGCGCGACCGGATACCCGGCGGGGACCGGCGGCGTGGGGCGGGCACCGGGATCCGGATAGAGGGGCCGGCCGGAAGGAGAACCGGGCTGAAGGGGACCTCCGACGGGAGCTCCGGGAGGGAAGGGGTAGCCCGCGGGTGCCCCGGGAGGGAAGGGGTAGCCGGTGGGTACGCCGGGCTGGTGGGGGTAGCCCGCGGGTGCGGCGGGCTGGAAGGGATAGCCCGCCGGCGCGGAGGGCGGGAAAGGGCGGCCGGCAGGTCCGCCGGGCTGCTGGTAGGGATAACCGGCGGGCGCGGGGGACAGGAAGCCGTTCGGCGCGGCACCGAATGTCCGCCGGGCCTCGCGGGTCTGCCGCTCCTGCACGACAGCCGCCAGATACGCGCCCGCCGGCACACCCTGCGGCGCCGGAGTCCCGGTACGAGCGGCGAGATCCACGGCGAGCCGCTCCGCCATCGCCCCACCGATCTGCGGATCCAGTTGCTGCATCCGCGTCAGGTACTGACGGATCGCCAGCCACAGCTCGTCCGGGACGGCGGACAGATCGAGCTCCGCGAACCGTCCCGCCAGCCAGGGCGGCGGCGCGGGAACGTACGGCAGGCGCCCCACCGGAATCCGCTCCCGCACGACAAGAGTCCCCGCGAACACGTCACCGAGACGCCGCCCGCGCTCCGACACCAGCGAAGCGATGCAGGCGACGATCCCGAACGTCATCAGGATCTCGACCACCCCGACGGCACCGCGCACCAGCGCGTGCCGGAACCGGATCGGCCCGCCGTCGTCCCGCACCACCCGCAGTCCGCACGCCATCTTCCCCAGCGAGCGTCCGTGACTGAGCGTCTCCACGGCGATCGGACCACCGACCAGCACCAGCAGGAAGCTCGCGATCGAGACGGCGATCTGCGCCGCGTCGTCCAGCGTGGAGGTCGCCGCGACCAGACCGATGGTCACGACGACGTAGACCACCACCGCCACGACCAGGTCGAGCACCACGGCGAGCGCCCGGCTCGGCAGTTTCGCGGGCCGCAGCTCCAGTGCCACTGCCTCGCCCGTCACCAACTCGCTCACGCGCGCCGTCCTTCCCCTGACCTGCCCCGACAACCGCCAGTCTGCCAAGCTGAGGGCGCATCGCGCCCCAGTAGGACAAGCTGACATCCACGACGAGCCTCAGATGCGCAGCGAGGAGCAGGCAAAACGATGGACCTCGACGTCTTCGTCTCCGCCCACCGAACCGAGTGGGACAGACTCGACGCCCTGCTGCGCCGCCAGCGCCGCCTGACCGGGGCCGAGGCCGACGAACTCGTCACCCTCTATCAGCGAACGGCCACCCACCTCTCGCTGATCCAGTCCAGCGCGCCGGACCCTCAGCTCACCGGGCGCCTCAGCCAACTCGTCGCCCGCGCGCGCAGTGCCGTGACAGGCACCCGTCGGGCCTCGTGGCGCGATGTCACCCGCTTCCTGACACAGGGTTTTCCCGCAGCCGTCTACCGCGCCCGCCACTGGTGGGTGCCCACGGCGCTCCTGTCCACGGTCATAGCCGCCCTCCTGGGGTGGTGGATCGGCACGCACCCCGAGGTCCAGGCCGCCATCGCCGCGCCCGACGAACTGCGTTCCCTCACCCGCCCCGGCGGTGAGTACGAGACCTACTACTCCAGCCATCCCGCAGCCGCCTTCGCCGCCCAGGTGTGGACGAACAACGCCGAGGCCGCAGCGATGTGCCTGGTGCTGGGCGTCTTCCTGGGTCTCCCGGTCCTCTGGATCCTCTTCGAGAACATGCTCAACCTGGGCGTCGGCATCGGCCTGATGTCCTCCGCCGGCCGGCTCGACACCTTCCTCGGGCTCGTCCTTCCGCACGGACTGCTGGAACTGACCGCCGTCTTCGTCGCCGCGGGGACAGGGCTGAAACTGGGCTGGACCGTGATCGACCCGGGTCCGCGATCCCGTCGTACGGCGCTCGCCGAGGAGGGGCGCGCCGCGCTCGGCATGGCAATAGGACTGGCGCTGATCCTCTTCGTCTCGGGTGCCATCGAAGGCTTCGTCACGCCGTCGGGCCTGCCGACCTGGGCCCGCATCGGCATCGGAATCGCTGCTGAACTGGCCTTCCTCACGTACGTCTATGTCCTCGGCGGTCGCGCGGCACACTCCGGCGAGACAGGAGACGTCACAGCGTCCGAGCGAAGCGCCACTCTGCCGACGGCCGCCTGATGTGCGTGGGCCCCTGTTGACCTGCTAGCCTTCTCGTCACCCCAGAAAACCTGTTGACACGGGTCGATCGGGGAGGTAGATTCGAACAGTTGCCTAGAACTGGACACATCCGGTGGCAGCAGTTAGAGTCTGCTGGCTTCTCAAAGTAATCGACACGTCGATCCAGAAGAAGCCCCTCCTGATGATTCAGAAATGGCTGCCGGTCAATCCGGCCCCCAGATTCTGATAAAGTCGGAGTCGCTGAAAAGGAAAACGCGAGAGCGGATTACCTTGAAAGCACCGAAGAAATCAGGCCCGAAAGGATCTGATAGAGTCGGACTCGCCGGAAAGGGAAACGCGAAAGCGAAAACCTGGAAAGCACCGAGGAAATCGGATACGGAAACGGTCTGATAGAGTCGGAAACGCAAGACCGAAGGGAAGCGCCCGGAGGAAAGCCCGAGAGGGTGAGTACAAAGG
>NZ_JBSFZS010000052.1:0-57260 GCF_053600395.1 Streptomyces sp. NPDC005070
GCCCGGGGCGGGCGGGGCCCCCGGGGCCGGTGCCGTCGTGTACGGCGACCGCGGCTGGTGTCGCCCGACAGGGAGCGGGTTCGGTGCCGCTCGGCGCGGCTGATTCCCGCCGACGTCTCTTTGGTATCCATTGACCTGCTCATGCCAGAGCCTTCACCATGAGCGCCACACCCGCACCAGACACGTCACCTTGAGCCACTCCCCAGCTCCACTCCCCCACAATTCCGGAGATCCCGGAATTTTCCGGAGAAACAAGGAGACTTCATGCGATTTCGCCCACGTGGCAGTGGCGGCGCCGACGGCAGGAGCAGAGGCGGCCGTCGCGGCGCCGCCCTCGCCGTCCTCGCGGCCCTCGCTCTCGCGGCTCCCCTGACGGCCACCGCCACCGACGCCACGGCGAGCGGGGCCAGGGCCCTCGCGCCCTCGTCCGACGACATCAGGCAGTACGAGATCCACCAGGGCTCGACCTCCGCGTCCCGGACGCAGATCCAGCGGTCGGGCGTCACCGTGGACGAGGCCGACGAGGAGACCGTCGTCGTCTCCGGCCGCGCCGACCAGATCGCCACGCTGCGCCGGCAGGGCTACGACGTCACTCCGCTCGGCTCGGCGCCCAACCGCTCGTCCGCCGGCGACGTACGGCTGTTCGACTTCCCGACGGCGGACTCGAAGTACCACAACTACGCCGAGATGAACACGGAGATCGACCAGCGGCTCGCCGCCTACCCGGGCATCATGAGCAAGCGGGTGATCGGCAAGTCCTACCAGGGCCGGGACATCGTCGCCATCAAGGTCAGCGACAACGTGGCGACCGACGAGAGCGAACCCGAGGTCCTGCTGACCTTCCACCAGCACGCCCGCGAGCACCTGACCGTGGAGATGGCGCTGTATCTGCTGCGCGAGCTCGGGGCCGGCTACGGCAGCGACTCCCGGGTCACGAGCATGGTGAACAACCGCGAGATCTGGATCGTCCCGGACCTCAACCCGGACGGTGGCGAGTACGACATCGCGAGCGGCTCGTACCGATCGTGGCGCAAGAACCGCCAGCCCAACTCCGGCTCCTCGTACGTCGGTACGGACCTGAACCGGAACTGGAACTACAAGTGGGGCTGCTGCGGCGGCTCTTCGTCCTCCAAGTCCTCCGAGACCTACCGCGGCGCGTCGGCCGAGTCGGCACCCGAGGTGAAGGTGGTCGCCGACTTCGTACGCGGCCGGGTCGTCGGCGGCAAGCAGCAGATCACCGCGGGAATCGACTTCCACACCTACAGCGAGCTGGTGCTCTGGCCGTTCGGGTACACCACCGCCGACACCGCGACGGGGATGACGGCGGACGACGCCGCCGCGTTCAAGGCCATCGGCCAGAAGATGGCCGCCAGCAACGGGTACACGGCCGAGCAGGCCAGTGATCTGTACATCACGGACGGCTCGATCGACGACTACCTCTGGGGCACCCAGAAGATCTTCGACTACACGTTCGAGATGTACCCGACGTCCAGCTCCGGCGGCGGCTTCTACCCGCCCGACGAGGTCATCGAGCGGGAGACCTCCCGCAACCGGGACGCGGTGCTCCAGCTCCTGGAGAACGCCGACTGCATGTACCGGTCCATCGGCAAGGCCGCCCAGTACTGCTCCTAGGGGGAACACCTCCGGCCTGACCGGCCGGAGCCGGGGATCCGCGTGCCCCACCTGACCGGGTGCGCGGATCCCCGTACCCCTTACGGCTTCTCGGCCTTGTCCTTCACTTCGGACTCGGACTCGACCTCGGCGGCCGTCTCGACCTCGACCTCGGTCTGGGCTTCGACCTCGGGGTCGGCCACTGCCTCGGGGTCGTCCTCGCCGTCCTCGAAATAGGCGTCCAGGACGGCGTCGAGCTGCTCCTCCCACTCCTTGAAGCGTGCTCGGGCGTTCGCCTCTATCTCGATCGGATACCACCGGCGTTCCGGCGTGTGCACCGTGATGGTGAACCGCTTGCCGAAACGCGGCGACTCCGTCTCGACGGCGCCGATCTCGTCCCAGCGGAACTCCGCCTCCTGGTCGTCCAGGCACAGCCGGACACCACTGTGGTCGGCTCTGATCGAGGCACGCCGGTCGGAGGCCTCGAAGACGGGACCGTCCGGGGCGGGACCGCTCTCCTCCGCGGACTCGGCCTCCTCCACGGACTCGGCCTCCTCCGGGATCTCGGCGGCGGGCGCCTCGTCGGAGACCGCGTCGTCGGAGACGGCCTCGTCGGAGACGGCCTCGTCGGAGACTGCCTCGTCGGAGACGTGCTCCTCCGCGGCGGCCTCCTCGGCCTCCTCGGTCTCCACGACCGCGTCCGTCGGCTCCGCCGGTACGGGTGACGTAAGCCCGGGGATGTACGCCGGGTTCACCGCGGCGGCGTCCAGGGGCTGGCTCTTCGAACCTATGCGCTGCTCCACAGCGGGAAGTATGGTCGAAGATCCTGTGCGGGGCACAGCCAGGCCCGAATTGGCGATGCCACTGTTACACGAAGAGACTCATCACGGCGGCCACGGCGAACCCGGCGACGGACAGCACCGATTCCAGGACGGTCCAGGTCCTCAGAGTGTCGCGCTCGCTGATGCCGAAGTACTTGGCCACCATCCAGAAGCCGCCGTCGTTGACGTGCGAGGCGAAGATCGAACCCGCCGAGATCGCCATGATGACCAGGGCGACGAAGGCCTGCGAGTGGTGGCCCTCGGTGAGCAGCGGCGCGACGATGCCGGCGGTGGTGACGATCGCGACGGTCGCCGAGCCCTGGGCCACCCGCAGGACCAGCGAGATCAGATAGGCCAGGACGATCACCGGGAGGCCGACGTCGTTGAAGGTGTCCGACAGGGCCTGGGCGACCCCGCTGGCCTTCAGTACGGCACCGAAGACGCCGCCCGCGCCGACCACGAGCAGGATGTTGCCGACCGGCTTGAGGGACGAAGTCGACACCTTCTCCAGGGACTTGCGGGACCAGCCGCGCCGGATGCCGAGCAGGTAGTAGGCGAGGACCAGGGCGATGGTGAGGGCGACGAACGGACTGCCGAAGAACGCGACGACCGAGCGGAGGGTGGAGGGGTCGAGGGCGATCGAGGAGAAGGTGGCCGCGAGGATCAGCACCAGCGGCGTACCGATGATGCCGAGGACGGTACCGAGCGGAACCGGCTCCTCCCGGGGCTCCACGCCCGATGCCCGCTGCTCCTCGACGACGGCCGACCTGGCCTCGGCGGCCGCCTCGACCATGTCCTGCGGTACGGGGACGAAGAGGCGCCTGCCGATCCAGGCGGAGTAGACCCAGGCGGCGAGCACGGCGGGGACGCCGCAGACGATGCCCATGAGGACGACCCAGCCGAGCTGGACGTGCAGCAGTCCCGCGGCGGCGACCGGGCCGGGGTGCGGCGGCAGGAAGGCGTGGGTCATCGACAGACCGGCGAGCAGCGGCAGGCAGTAGAGGAGGATCGACTTGCCCGACCGTTTGGCGGCGGCGTAGACGAGCGGCGCGAGGACGAAGATGCCGACGTCGAAGAAGACGGGGATGCCGAAGATCAGGCCGGTCAGGCCCATGGCGAGCGGCGCCCGCTTCTCCCCGAAGAGCCCGAGCAGCCGGGAGGCCAATACCTCGGCGCCACCGCTGACTTCGAGGATCGCCCCGAGCATCGTGCCGAGGCCGATGATGATCGCGACATGGCCGAGGATGCCGCCCATGCCCGACTCGACGACCGAGACGGCGTCGGACCTCTGGACCGTGCCGAACAGTTCCGTGACGGAGAGTCCGGCGGCGAGGCCGACGGCTATGGAGACGGCGAGCAGGGCGACGAACGGCTGGAGCCGGACCTTGATGATCAGGAAGAGAAGGAGCGCGATGCCGAGGGCGGCGACCGTGAGCAGTCCGGCCGTGCCGTCGAGGAGGAGCAGGAGACCGCCGGTGTGCGGTGGTGTCTCCGGGGCCGGGGCTGTCGCTGCGAGCGGGTACGACGACATGTCGGGGAGCCTCTTTTTCGTCAGTCCGTGGGGGCTTTCGGGCAGAGCGGATCGCGGTGCGGCTCCCCGGGGATGGCGGGGTGCCGCACCGTGACGTCGTACGGGGTGCGGGAGTCGCGCGGGTCGCGCGGGTCGCGCGGGTCGCGCCGGCTGTGCGGGTCGCGCGGGTCGCGCCGGCTGTGCGGGTTACGCGGTCGCGCGGGAGTCGCGCGGGCGTGGGCCCGGAGGGGGCGTCAGCCGAGGACGGCGAGTACGTCGATCTCGACGAGGAGTCCGGCCGGCAGGCCGACGTAGACCGTCGTGCGGGCGGCGGGGGGCGCGGTGAGGCCCTGCTCCTCGAAGTACTGGTTGTAGATCTCGTTCATCTCGGCGAAGTGGCCGGTGTCCGTGAGGTAGACGCGGATCATCATCGCGTCGTCCCAGGCGGCGCCGCCCTCTTCGAGGATGGCCTTGACGTTGGCGAGCGTCTGGAGGGTCTGCTCGCGCAGGGTGGGACCGGCGGGCGTCGGGGGCCTGCCCTCCTCGGCGGGCAGGAAGCCGACCTGTCCGGCGACCTGGAGGATGTTCCCCTTCCGCACGCCGTGCGAGAACGCGGCGGGCGGGGTGGTGTGGGTCGCGGGGGTGAGGGCGATCTTGTCGGTCATGCGGTGATCATTCCTTCGGTTCTTCCTTCGTGGGGGCTTTGCCGGAGTAGTCGCGGCTGATGGCGTCGGCCGTACGGCGTACCAGCGGGAGCAGGGCGAGGAGTTCCTCGGCGGTGACGACGACGTTGGGCGCGGAGACCGACATGGCGGCGGCGACGCGTCCGTCGGCGCCGCGGACGGGTGCCGCGACGCAGTTGATGGATTCCTCGTGGCCGCCGAGGTCGGTGGCCCAGCCCTGTTCGCGCACCATCGCCAGTTCCTTGAGGAAGGCGGGGGCGTTCGGCGTCGAACGGGCCGTGTACATCGGATAGTCGAGCTTGTCGGCGACGGAGCGGCGCTCGGCCTCGGGCAGGTCGGCGAGGAGGAGTTTGGCGACCGCGGCGACGGTGATGGCGACGGGTTTCCCGATCCGCGAGTACATGCGCACCGGGTAGCGGCTCTCCACCTTGTCGATGTAGAGCACCTCGTTCTCCTCGTACACGGCGAGGTGGACGGTGTGTCCGCAGCTCTCGTTGAGGCGGACGAGGTGGGGGTGGGCGATCTCGCGGACGTCGAGGTTCTCGACGGCCTCCTGGGCGAGGGCGAAGAGACGGGCGCCGAGCCGGTAGCGCTGGTCGGACTGGCGGTACACCAGGCCGTGTTCGTTCAGGGTGCGCAGCAGGCGCAGGGCCGTGGACTTGTGGACGCCGAGGCGGTCGGCGACCTGGCCGAGATCGGCGGGGCCCTCGGCGAGCAGCGGCAGGATGCTCAGCGCTCGGTCGACGGTCTGGCTCATGGCGTACGTACCTCCTCGGCGGCCCGTGCGTCGGCTTCGGTCCAGCCGGGGCCGAGACGAAGTGTCTCCCAGGCACGGTCGTCGAGAGCCGCCAGCCGGTCGGCGAGCCCCCGGGCGGGCGGCTCGGCGAGGTCGCCCGGGACGGTGAGGGCGGCGGCGGCCGTCAGATGGCCGTGCCGCAGGCGGTCACGGGCGGGAAGGCCGCGCAGGGTGGCGGAGAGGAATCCGGCGGCGAAGGCGTCACCGGCGCCGACGGCCGCGACGACGTCGACGCCGAGGGCCCGGACGAAGGTGGCGGTGCCGATGGCGTCCCCGGTCCCCTCGGGCCCCTCCTTGTCGGACTTGTCGAACACGACGGCTCCGCCGCTGCCGTACTTGACGACCAGGACGTCCGGTTCGGGCAGCGCCTCGCGGATCGCGCGCGCTCCGCGCAGTCCCCAGGCGTCGCGGGCCTCGTCGTCGCCGACGAAGACGAGGTCGGCGCGGCGCGCGAGGTCGAGCAGGACGCGCGGCCCCTCGGGGTGGCCGCGCCACAGGCCCGGGCGGTGGTTGACGTCGAAGGAGACGAGGGGACGGCCGGTCCGGGGGGCGGTCAGCTCGCGCATCAGGTCGAGACAGCCTTCGGAGAGCGCGGCGGTGATGCCGGACAGATGGAGCACGCGTCCGGAGCGGGCGGCGGCCAGGTCCGTGTTCCGTGCCGTCATGGCCGAGGCGGCGGACCCGGCCCGGTAGTAGGCGACTTCGTGGGCGTCGGTCGCCCGGTCGCCCGCGGTGCGGAAGTAGACGCCGGTGGGCCGGCCGGGGTCCCGGCGCACGGCGGAGGTGTCGACGCCGTACGCGGTGATCGCCTCGACCAGGTGGTCGCCGAACCCGTCGGCGCCGACCCGGCCGACCCAGCGGGCGGAGTGACCGGCGCGGGCGAGGACGCAGGCCACGTTCGACTCGGCTCCGCCGATCCCCCGCTCGAACGACGGCACGTCGGCGAGGCGACCGGGGCGCGTGGGCAGGAAGGTGACCATGGACTCGCCGAGCGCCACCACGTCGACGGTGCCGGTGCCGGTGCCTCCGACGACCGTGCCGGTTCCGGCGTCGGTCTCGGTGCCTGCGTCGGGGGACACGGCACCCTCGGGTCCGTTGCTGCTCACGGTGGTCGGGACTCCTCGCTCTGGCGGCCCCCGGCGGCGAACGGCACCGTTGACCCTGCGTCGGCTGGGATGTTAGACAGCAGTGAACGACATACGCAATGAGCGTTGCACATGATGCAACACGATCGAACAGGCCCAGGAGGCCCCATGAGCGCCGACACCGCCGCCGCACCGCTGGCCGCACTCGCGGCGGAGCGCGTCGACCACCGTTTCAAGGGCCTGCCGCCGGACGCCGGCGGCCTGAGCGTCGGCGAACTGGCCGCCCAGCGCCGCAACCTCTTCACGGACGGCTTCACCACCCCCGTCCTCGCCCTCTCCGCCGAGCGACTGACCCACAACCTCGAACTCATGGAGACGTACGCCGACCGGCACGGCCTCGCCTTCGCCCCGCACGGCAAGACGTCCATGGCGCCCCAGCTCTTCTGGCGGCAGATCGAGCACGGCGCCTGGGGCATCACCCTCGCGGTCCCCCACCAGGTGCGGGTGGCCCGGGAGTTCGGCATCGACCGGATCTTCCTCGCGAACGAACTCGTCGACCCCGCGGCCCTGCGCTGGATCGCCGCCGAACTCGCGGAGGACCCGGACTTCCGGTTCGTCTGCTACGTCGACTCGGTGCGCGGGGTGGAACTGATGGACGCCGCGCTGCGCGGGAGCGCCCGCCCGGTGGACGTCGTCGTCGAACTCGCCGCGGGCGCGGGCGCCCGTACCGGCGCGCGGACGGAGGAGGACTGCGCGGCCGTCGCCGACGCCGTCGCGGCGGCCGGGACGCTCCGGCTGGCCGGCGTCGCCGGGTACGAGGGCGAGGTGCCGGACGCGAACCCCGAGCGGGTGCACGCCTGGCTGCGGCGGCTGACCGCGCTGGCGGCGGCCTTCGACGGCGCCGGGCGGTTCAAGGACGTCGACACGATCGTCGTCAGCGCGGGCGGCAGCGCCTGGTTCGACGCGGTCGCCGACGTCTTCGCCGGGATCCCCGAACTCTCGCTGCCCGCCCTGAAGCTGCTGCGTTCGGGCGCGTACGTCTCGCACGACGACGGCCACTACCGAAGGCTCACCCCCTTCACCCGCGTCCCGCGGGAGGGCGCCCTGCACCCGGCCTTCCGTCTCTGGTCGCAGGTCGTCTCGCGACCCTCCCCCGAGCAGGCCTTCACCAACGCCGGCAAGCGGGACGCGGCCCACGACCTCGATCTGCCCGTCGCCCAGGTCGTGCGCCGCGGCGCGGCCGAGCGTCCGGCGGACGGCATCGAGGTGAGCCGGCTTTCCGACCAGCACACCTGGCTGCGCACGGACCCGGGAGCGGACCTGGAGGTCGGCGACTGGGTCGGCATGGGCCTGTCCCATCCGTGCACGTCCTTCGACAAGTGGCAGCTCATCCCGCTGGTCGAGGCGGACGGCACGGTCGTCGACTACATCCGTACGTTCTTCTAGAGATCCGTCCCCTACGACACGGGAGTCGCCCCATGGACCACGCCGACCTGGTCTTCCAGGACGTCGACGTCGCCGACGGCAGCGGCGCGCCGACGTATCGCGCGGACGTGGCCGTCAAGAACGGGCGGATCGCCGCGATCGTCAAGGAGGCCGCGGCGGCCGGCTGCCAGCGGCCGCGCGGCACAAGGGAACTGGACGCCGAAGGTCTGGTCCTGGCGCCCGGCTTCATCGACATGCACGCGCACAGCGATCTCGCGTTGCTGCGGGACCCGGACCACAGCGCGAAGGCCGCCCAGGGCGTGACGCTCGAAGTCATCGGCCAGGACGGCCTGTCGTACGCGCCGGTCGACGACCGTACGCTCGCCGAGGTCCGCCGGACGATCACCGGCTGGAACGGCGACGGTGACGACATCGACTTCGACTGGCGTTCGGTGGGCGAGTACCTGGACCGGCTCGACCACGGATTCGACGGCGAGGGCATCGCGGTCAACGCCGCCTACCTCGTCCCCCAGGGCACCGTCCGCATGCTCGCCGTCGGCTGGGAGGACCGCGAGGCCACGCCCCGGGAGCTGGACCGGATGCGGCAGTTGGTGGCGGACGGGCTGCGTCAGGGCGCGGTCGGCATGTCCTCGGGACTGACGTACACGCCGGGGATGTACGCGCGGGACGCCGAACTCACCGCGCTGTGCCGGGTGGTGGCGGAGCACGGCGGGTACTACTGCCCGCACCACCGCTCGTACGGGGCGGGCGCCCTGGAGGCGTACGAGGAGATGGTGGCCCTCACCCGTGAGGCCGGCTGCCCGCTCCATCTCGCGCACGCCACCATGAACTTCGGGGTGAACGAGGGGAAGGCGCCGGAGCTCCTCGCCCTGCTGGACAAGGCGCTGGCACGGGGCGCGGACATCACCCTCGACACCTATCCGTACACCCCGGGGTGCACCACCCTCGCGGCGATGCTGCCGAGCTGGGCGGGCGAGGGCGGCCCGGAGGCGGTGCTCGCCCGGCTGCGGGACGACGACACCGCCGAACGGGTTCGGCACCACATGGAGGTCGTGGGCGCGGACGGCTGCCACGGCGTGCCCATCGCGTGGGACACGATCGAGATCTCGGGGGTGAACGACCCCGGGCTCGGTTCGTACGTCGGCCGGACCGTCCGGGAGTCGGCCGACCTGCGCGGCGAGGAACCCTGGACCACCGCCCGGCGGCTGCTGGTCGAGGACCGGCTCGGCCCCACGATCCTCCAGCACGTCGGTCACGAGGAGAACGTCCGGGCGATCATGCGCCACCCCGTGCACACCGGCGGCTCGGACGGCATCCTGCACGGCACCAAACCGCATCCGCGCGCCTACGGCACCTTCCCGCACTACCTCGGCCGGTACGTGCGGGAGTTGGGCGTCCTGACGCTGGAGGAGTGCGTCGCCCATCTCACCGGCAGGCCCGCCGCCCGGCTGCGGCTGCCCGACCGCGGTCTCGTCCGCGAGGGGTACCGCGCCGACCTGGTCCTCTTCGACCCGGCGACGGTCGCGGCGGGCTCGACCTTCGCGGCGCCGCGCACCCTGCCCACCGGTGTCCCGCACGTCCTGATCGACGGGCGTTTCGTCGTCGAGGACGGGCGCCGGACGGATGTGCTGGCGGGACGGGCGGTCCGCCGGACGGCGTGACCGCCCGCCCTCCCGCGGTGTTACGGCTTGGGCAGGACACACCCGCTCAGGCTCAGGTCGAGCTTGTTGCCCGTCGTGAAGCAGGCCGGGATCTGGTAGGTCTCCTCGGCGTAGTTGATGCCCTGGCGGACGGTGACGGTGCCGTTCGCGTCGACCTCGCAGGGGTTGTTCACCGTGCAGCGTTCGCCGTCCTCGTTGCCGGTGTTGTTGACGGCGACGACCTTGCCGGTGGACTGGTCGACGACCGGCGAGCCCGAGGTGCCGCCGATGGTCTGGCAGGCGGAGGTGTAGCGGACCGAGTCCTTCCAGGTCCAGCCCCCCTCCTTGAGGCGGTACACGAACCCGTCGATGCTGCAGCTGTAGAGACGCTTCCAGTAACCGGAGGCCACGGTGATGGCGGTACCGGCGGTGGGGTGCGTGTTCTGCACCGTCAGGGCGCTGATGCCGTACGAGTTCCTGATGGTCGCGTAGGTGCTGGTGAGCTGGTAGATCGTGATGTCCGTGTCGGTCATGGTCGAGTAGGCGACCTTGCTCGCGCGCAGCGTCGCGACCCTGGTGCCCGCCGAGTTCAGCAGACCGAAGGTCCGGCTGGACGACTGGCCGACGATCACCTCACCGGGATCCGGGAAGCCGGTCTCCAGGCAGTGGCCGTTGGAGAGCACGAGCGCCGGGTCGGTGTCCGCCGAGTTGGGGAAGCGGACGACCGAGCCGGAGCAGTTGCTGAGCGCGACGGTCCCGGCGAGGCTGACGGCCTGGAGGGTGGGCGCCGCCCGGGTGCCGGCCGTGGTGACGGAGGCCTGCACGCGCGCGGGAGCCGCGTGGGACGCGGGTGCGGCGTGGGGAGCGGGTGCCGCGACCGCGGGTGCCGCGCCCGCCCCGGACAGCACCAGGGCGAACAGCGCGGCGACGAGAGGCTTTCTCATGTGGGGGTCCCCTCTTGCGACTTGGGACGGCCGAAGGTCGTCCGGCCGCCTTCCGCTGGCCGGAGGTCTTCCGGCCAGTTGTTGTCATGCGCATTGTGATGCGAGAGGGAAAAGTGAACAAGGAGCGCTTTCCGGCCTAAGAGCCGGAAACGGCGTACGTGCTCTCGGCGGCGTGCCTGTCTTCGGTGGCGTCCGTGCCCCCGGCGGCGTACGTGTCCTCGGCGCGGCGGAAGAGGACTGCACCGCTCACGGCGACCCGGCGGCTAGCCCCAGCCGTGTCCGTGGCCGTGACCGTGACCGCGCCCCGTGGCGCTCGTCGTCGACGGGGTCGGGACCGGGGCCGAGGTCGTGGGCGCGGGCGCCGTGGACGCGCTCGCGCTCGGGCTCACGGAGGGGCTCGCGGACGCGGACGCGCTCCGGGAGGCCGCGCTCGCGGACGCGAGGGCCGAGGCGGACGCCGAAGGGGCGGCCGGCGCCGCGGGCGCGGTGGTGACCGACGGCGGCGCCGAGGAGGCGGCCGGTTCCGCGGGCCCGGTCGCCAGGCGCACGGGCCCGGACGTCGACGCCGGCGCGCCGTCGCCGGACCCGTCGGCCGCGCCGGAGTCGAGGGCGCCCACGGCGACGACACCGAGGACGACGGCGACGGCCGCGCCCCCGGCCACGGCGACGCGCCGGTTGTTCCGGGCCCGCCTGCGGTGCCGCGACCGCTCCCGCCGCCCGGCAGGACCGCCGCCGATGACGGGCAGAACGCTCGTGTCGTCGCCGTCCGTGTACGCCTTCCGCCAGCCGTGCGCCTCGGCGGGATCGGCGTACGTCTCGTAGGCCAAAGGCGTCTCCCCGTCGCTCTGCGGGAGGTACACCGTCGGCCGGGCTTCGGGCTCTCCGGACTGCCAGGACATGATCGCGCATTGTAGGGACCACCTGGGGGTCGGACGCAGCCGGAGGACAAAGATGCCGGAACCGACCCGTCTCGCGTGGTGAAAAACACCCCCCGGCGCGCGGCGGGCGGCCGTAAGCTCACGGCATGCAGGTGATCCAGTCCACGAAGCTCGCCAACGTCTGCTACGAGATCCGGGGTCCGGTTCTCGAGGAAGCGATGCGGCTCGAAGCGGCCGGTCATCGCATCCTCAAGCTCAACACGGGCAACCCGGCCGCCTTCGGGTTCGAGTGCCCGCCGGAGATCCTCGAGGACATCCTCCGCAACGTCTCCTCGGCGCACGGCTACGGCGACGCCAAGGGCCTGCTCGCCGCCCGTCGCGCCGTCGTCATGCACAACCAGACCCTCGGCATCGAGACGGACGTCGATCACGTCTTCATCGGCAACGGCGTCTCCGAGCTCATCGTGATGGCGATGCAGGCGCTGCTGGACGACGGCGACGAGGTGCTCGTACCGGCGCCGGACTACCCCCTGTGGACCGCCGCGGTCTCCCTGTCCGGCGGCACGGCCGTGCACTACCGCTGCGACGAGCAGTCCGACTGGATGCCGGACCTCGCGGACGTGGAGCGGAAGATCACCGACCGCACCAAGGCGATCGTCATCATCAACCCGAACAACCCGACGGGCGCGGTCTACGACGACGCGATGCTCCGGGGGCTGACGGACATCGCCCGGCGGCACAACCTGCTGGTCTGCTCCGACGAGATCTACGACAAGATCCTCTACGACGGCGCCACGCACACCGCGACCGCCAAGATCGCCCCCGACCTGCTCACCCTCACCTTCAACGGCATGTCGAAGGCGTACCGGGTGGCCGGCTACCGCGTCGGATGGATGTCCGTCTCGGGGCCGCGCGCGCACGCCGCGTCCTACATCGAGGGTCTGACGATCCTCGCGAACATGCGGCTGTGCGCGAACATGCCGGGACAGCACGGCGTGGTGGCGGCGCTCAGCGGACGCCAGACGATCGACGACCTGGTCCTGCCGGGCGGGCGCCTGAAGGAACAGCGGGACATCGCGCACGAGCTGCTGACGCAGATCCCGGGCGTGACCTGCGTGAAGCCGAAGGGGGCGCTGTATCTCTTCCCGCGCCTCGACCCGAAGGTCTTCAAGGTCAAGGACGACCGGCAGATGGTGCTCGACCTGCTGCGCAGCGAGAAGATCATGGTCGTGCAGGGGACGGGCTTCAACTGGCCCGAACCGGACCACTTCCGGGTGGTGACCCTGCCGACGGTCGCGGATCTGACGGACGCGGTGACCCGGATCGGCTCGTTCCTGGACGGCTACAGCCAGCCGTGACGCCCGCCGGGACGCGCCCCACGCTCACCCTGCGTAGGCGCCGCGCCCCAATATGCGAACCAGCTCAACTTTAGACGAAATCCAAGCTAGGATGGCTTCCTGTCAGGCACAGGAGGCCATTCCATGTACGAACCGATCCGCTCGAAGTCGGTCCACACGACGGTCGGCGCCCCCTCCTCCGACTTCCCCCACCGGTCGCGCGAGGAGGAGCTGGACATCCAGCTCGCCGGCCACCTGGCGGCACTGCTCGCCGTCACGGACGAGATCCGCGCGCTCACCCCGTCCGCCGACCTGGACGCGGGTGCCGAACGGCTCACCGAGCAGGTCACCCGGCTGCGCGGCGGCGCCCCGCTCCGCGCGCAGGCCGCCCCGGCCGCCCCGGAGCCCGAGGAGTCCCACCTCGTGACCCTCCACCGGCGGGCCCACGCACTGGCGGGCCGTGCCCTGGTCGTCGCCGCCTCCCGCGCCGACACCGCCGCGGCGATCCTCTCCGCCGAGCGCATGGACGCCCACGCCTCCGCCACCGAACCGCGCGAGCTGGCGACCCGCTGAGACCCCCGGCTCCCCGCCGAACCTCAGGCCTCCGGGCCGAACCTCCGGCCTCCGCGCCGACCCCTCGGGCCCCGGCCCGAGGCCCCGTACGGCCCCGGTCCGCGCGTCTTCGAAGTGACGCGCGGACCGGGTGCCACACCCACCCCCTCCACCCGCGCAGGGCCCCCTGCCGCCCGGGTAGCGGCGGCCCCTCCTCCGGTTGCGTACCGGGACCCGGTGGTCACCCCGTGTTCACCCCCGGGGACGGGGAACGTTGGATTCCGAGGTGCACGCTCCAGGCGTGAGACGCATCGCGGGAATCGTCCTGGCGGTCCTGTTGATCGGCGGAGTGGCAGCAGCCGTCGTCGCAGGCCGCACTGGTCAGGACAAGGGCACGGCAACGAAGACCGTGCAAGGAGTGATCGGTTCGGAGAAGGCGGAGTTCTTCGCCGATCCGGATGTGGTGAAGGCCCTCGCCGCCAAGGGCTACACCGTGAAGACGGAGACCTCCGGGTCCTGGGCCATGGACGGCCTCGACCTCAAGGGGTACGACTTCGCCTTCCCTTCCAGCCAGGCCCCGGCCGACGAGCTCGCGGACAAGTACCACGTCCGCCAGCCGCTGCCCCGGCCCTTCTACTCGCCCCTCGTCGTGGTGGCCCACCGCAGCGCGGCCCAGGTCCTCGCTGCCAACGGACTGGCCACCCTCGACAAGAACACCGGCACGCTGAAAATGGCCGCCTACCTCGACGCGGCCCGGCACGCGCGAACCTGGCAGCAGCTCAAGGGCGCCACGGCACACGGTGAACTGACCGGCACGCTGTACATCGCCAGCACCGACCCGGAGACCTCCAACTCGGGTGCCCTCTACCTCGCCGCCGCGTCCTATGTCGCCGACGGCGGGCGCGTGGCCACCGACAACGCCGCCGTCGGCCGCACCGCGTCCCTGATGCACCGGCTCATCAGCGTCCAGGGCGCCCAGCAGTCCAGCACCGACGCCGCGTTCCGCGACTTCGTCAGCGGCGCCGGCAACCCGCTCGTCCTCGTCTACGAGTCGCAGGTCGCCGCGCTGCTCTCCGAGGGCCAGGACGCGGGAGACCTCACGGTGCTCTACCCGGACACCACCGCCAACAGCGACCACACGGTCGTACCGCTCACGCCCGAGGGCCGGGCGCTGGGTGAACTCCTCAGCACCGACCCGACGTTGCGCCGCCTGGCCGTCAAGCACGGGTTCCGTCCGCAGGGCGCCACCGGCGAGTTCACGGCGGCCACCGCCGACCGTGCCACCTATCTCAACCAGAAGCTGACCGGCGTCCGGCAGGCGCCCGTGCCCACCTACAAGGTGCTGCACGAAATGGCGCGCCGAGCCGGGAACTAGGGGGAAGAGCACATGAGCACCGACGACACGTTCACCCTCACACCGCCCGAGGCCGTGGCACCCGTGCCCCGCGAGAAGGCGGGCGGGCTCGTCCCCGTCGACCCGGGGGTGCAGGACGAAATGGCGCGCAGGGCCGCAGAGTACATCGACGGTCTCGCCGTCCTGGATGCCCGCTCCCCCGAATTCGCGGGCAAGGTAGGGGAGATCGCCGGCCTCGGGGCCACCGAGATGCGCGGCGCCGCCGCCCAGTCCAACCGCATGCTGGAGCGCACGATCCGCAGCCTGCCCTCCAAGGGCGAGGACGCGCAGTCGCACGTCGCCGGCTCGCTCGTCGAACTTCGGCGCGTGGTCGAGGACCTGGACCCGCGCGACCTGTCCGCGAGCAAGGGCAGGAAGTTCCTGTCCAGGCTGCCGGGCGGCAACAAGCTGCGCGACCACGTCGCCAAGTACGCCTCCGCACAAGGCACGTTGAACAAGATCGTCGGCTCGCTGCGCGGCGGCCAGGACGAACTGCGCCGGGACAACGCGGCCCTCCAGACCGAACGCGTCCGGCTCTGGGAGACGATGGGCAAGCTCCAGGAGTACGTCGTGCTCACCCAGGCCCTGGACACCGCGGTCGAGACGCACATCTCGGGAGTCGACGCCGCCGACCCCGCGCAGGCCGACACGCTCCGCTCCGACGTACTCTTCCCCGTCCGGCAGAAGCACCAGGACCTGCTCACCCAGCTCGCGGTGTGCGCCCAGGGCTATCTGGCGATGGACGTGGTCCGGCGCAACAACGACGAACTGATCAAGGGCGTCGACCGCGCGGCCACCACCACGGTCTCCGCGCTGCGTATCTCCGTCATGCTCGCCTCCGCGCTCGACAACCAGCGCAAGGTCGTCGAACAGGTCAACGCCCTGCGCGGCACGACGGAGGACCTCATCCGCGGCAACGCCGAGATGCTGTCCACCCAGAGCGGGGAGATCCAGCGCATCGCCGCCGACCCGGCCGTCGGCGCCGAGACCCTGCGCACCGCCTTCCAGGAGATCTACCGCACCCTCGACGCGATCGACACGTACAAGGTCAGGGCGACCGAGACGATGGCCGCGACCGTGGAGTCCCTGACCTCCGAACTCCAGAACGCCGGAGCCTACTTGGAGCGCAGCCGCACGCGGGGCGCCCTGGAGGGCGGGCACGGATGAGAGCGATCCGACGGGCGGCCGCCGCCGCCGTCGCCCTGCTCGCCCTGACGGCCTGCACGGCCCAGGGGGAGACACCGTCCGGGGACGACGGGAAGCCGCGGCCCGGCACCCTGCGGGTCCTGGCCTCCAGCGAACTCGGCGACATGAAGCCGGTGCTCGACCGGATCGAGCGGGAGACCGGCATCAAGGTCAGACCCACCTACATGGGCACCCTCGCCGCCGTGGACCTGATCGCGCGGGGCGCGTCGGACGGCCGGTACGACGCTCTGTGGCTGTCCTCCAACGCCTATCTGCGTCTGCGCCCCGAAGCCGCGAGGAAGGTCGTCTCGGAGACGCCCGTCATGTCGAGCCCGGTGGCCATCGGCGTGAAGCCGGCCACGGTGCGCGCCCTCGGCTGGAAGCCGGGGGACGTCACCTGGTCACAGGTGGAGAAGGCCGTGGCGGACGGGAAACTCACGTACGGCATGACCGATCCGGCACGCTCCAACTCCGGTTTCTCCACGCTGATCTCGGTGGCCTCCGCGCTGTCCGGCGCCCAGTCGGCGCTCACGGACGCCGACGTGGCCAAGGCGACACCCCGGCTGCGCGAGTTCTTCAAGGGACAGAAGCTCACGTCGGGTTCGTCGGGCTGGCTGGCCACGGCCTACGAACGCCGCGGCACCGTGGACGCCCTGCTCAACTACGAGTCCGTCCTCAAGGGCGTGAAGGGCCTGACCGTCATCCGCCCGCGCGACGGCGTCGTGACGGCCGACTATCCGCTCTCCTCCCTCGCCGCGTCCTCCAAGGACACCCGCGACGCCGTCCGGCGCCTCGCCGAGGCACTGCGCGCGCCGGCCGCCCAGAAGCTGATCACCGAGCGGACCAACCGACGTCCGGTCGTCGCCTCCGTCGCCCCGGCGGCCGGACTCGACACCGGACGACGGCGTGAACTCCCCTTCCCCGGCCGCCGGTCCGTCGCCGACCACCTCCTCGACTCCTACGAGAACAAGCTGCGCCGGCCGTCCCGGACGGTGTACGTCCTCGACACCTCGGGCTCGATGGACGGCGACCGCCTCGACCGGCTCAAGAAGTCCCTCGGCGATCTGACCGGCGACTTCCGCGACCGCGAGGAGGTGACGCTGATGCCGTTCGGCTCACAGGTCAAGAGCGTCCGCACCCATGTGGTCCGCCCCGAGAACCCGAAGGCCGGGCTCGACGCCATCCGCGAGGACACCCGCGCGCTGAGCGCCGACGGCGACACCGCGATCTACACCTCGCTGGAGAAGGCGTACGAGCATCTGGGCGCCGACGACGACACGTTCACCTCGATCGTGCTGATGACGGACGGCGAGAACACCAGGGGTGCGAGCCCCTCCGACTTCGACGACTTCTACGGCCGGCTGCCCGGCGGACAGCGGGAGATCCCGGTCTTCCCCATTCTGTTCGGCGACTCCGACCGCGGCGAGCTCCAGCACATCGCCGACCTGACCGGCGGCCGTCTCTTCGACGCCCGGAAGGGCTCGCTCGACGGCGCCTTCGAGGAGATCCGTGGCTACCAATAAGCTCCTCCGCTTCCTCGAGTCGCGCAAGAACCTCACCGGCAGCGCGTGCGGGATCGCCGGACTCGCGCTGACGTTCACCGGTCTCGCGGGCCCGTACTGGCCGGCCGTCGTGGCGGGCCTGTACGGCGCGGGCGCGCTGATCGCGCCGCCGGAGCGCCCCGCCCCGCCCGACTTCCCCGACCCCTCCGCCCAACTGGCAGAACTGCGCGTCGACTTCGGCAAGCTGCGGGAGTACCTGGACGGCGTCGAGCTGCCTCCGGCGGCGGCGGGCCGGCTCACCGAGCTGACCGGGATCCTCACCGCCCTGCTCGACCCGGGCTGGGTCGCCGAGATCCTCGCCCAGGACCCCGAGGGCGTACACGCCCTGTCGCGTGCCGTACGCCAGGACATCCCGGAAGCGGTCGACACCTTCGTCCGCACCCGGTGGTGGACCCGGCTGGCCCCCGGCACCGAACCGCCCGAGCGCCACCTGGAGCGTCAGCTCACCGTGCTCCAGGAGGAGTCGGACCGGCTCGCGGCGGCCCTGCGCGAGACGGAGGCACGGCGCCAGGAGTCCCACACCCGCTATCTGGAGGACCGCGGCCGCTCGCAGTGACCTGAAGGCCGCGCGCGGCTCAGGCGTTCGCCACGATCACCACCAGGATCACGACCGCCAGGATCAGCAGCGCCACCTTCAGCCCCGTGGGCCACGGCTCGCCCGGCGTCGGCACCGGCGGCTGCGGCCGGCCCTGCGGCACGCCGGACGCCGGGACCGAGGCCGGAACGTTGAACACGTCGTGCCCCGTGAGCGCCGCCCGGCCGCACCAGGGGCACGAGGACAGATGCGAGCCGAACGCGTGCAGCGGACGGGCCGGGCAGACCCGTACCAGCGCGCGTTCCTTGTCCAGGGCGCGCAGCCACGCCTCCGCGGAAGGCCGCGTGGCCGGGTCCTGCACCCCGGGACCGAACGCGGTGCGGGCCAGCGCGAGGAGTTCGGGCGGGAGCACGGAGGGGTCGATGGTGCCGCGCGGGATGACGACCCGCTCCGGGCGCACGACGTAGGAGATGCTGGCGGCGATGTTGTCCTTGACCGTCGACTCGGACGCGCTGTCGTGCGGCACCCCGCCGAAGGGGTGGTTCCCGGCCGTCAGGAGCTGGTAGACGAGGACGGCGAGGGCGAACTCGTCCGTGTCCCGGGTGGCGGGGCCGCCCGCCTGCCGCTCGGGGGACGAGTAGTCGGTGGTGTGCATCAGACAGGGGAACAGCTCCCCCGTCACCGGGTCGTTGAAGGCGATGGAGTCGCAGTCGAGGAAGGTGACGAACCCGTTGGCGTCGACGACGACGTTGCTGCTGGAGAAGTCGCCGATGACGAGATCGTCGTGGTGCATGCGCGCCGTCATGAAGGCGAGGTTCCAGGCGACGCCGAGCAGGAAGCGCCAGTCGGCCCGGTCGGCGAACAGCTTGAGCCGCTGGGCGCGCGTGAACAGGCCGATGAGCTGGACGTGCTGGGGCTCGCCGAAGCGGCGCATGGCGTAACCGAGGAACTCGCCCTGCGGGCCGCGCGCGAGCGCGGTCGGCCAGGCCAGCTCGGGCGGCTGGGAGGCGTCGGTGGGGCGGGTCACGAGCGGGGACATCGTCAGCATCCGCTTCAGCCGCTGCTCCTCCTTGGGCCCCGGCGCCTCGCGGTACAGCTTGACGACGATGCCGTCGTCACCGACGACCGGGAAGACGGCCGCCTGGCCGCCGCCCTTCAGGGGCAGCTCGGCGAGGGTCACCGGCTTGCCGTCCAGGAACACGGTGCGGCCGCTCATGGCCGCGCCTTGAGGACGGCTCGCAGCAGGGTCTTGTCGTCGGCGTTGAGCGCGGTGAGCCGGTCCGACCGGAGCAGGGTCCCCAGGCCCTCGTGGGCGCTCGCCGTCACCGGTCCGGGGACGTCGAGGGAGCGGAACACGGCCTCGGCGAAGGACGCGTTCGGGGACAGCGCGCCGCCCGACGACCGGTTGAGCGCGGCCTGCGCCAGTCCGTCGGTGGACAGCAGCACCCCGTCGATCCCGTCGTCGGACACACAGTCGGTGTGCACCCAGCGGGCCGCGTCCGGCGAGGTGAGGAAGACCGTCTCGTTGCTGTACTCGCTGGCCGCGGCCGGCTGCGGCAGCAGATGGAACTGCCGCTCACCGTCCTCCGTACCGGCCCGCAGGACGACGAAGCCGTCCCCCACGGACAGATGGCCGAGCCAGCCCCGCGCGAGCACGACCACCGTGAGCGTGGTCGCGAAGTCCGCCGCGTCGGAGCCCGTGCGGTCCAGGAACACCTTGCACACGTCGTGGAAGGCGTCCCGCAGCAGCTCACGCACCGCCTTGCCGGGACGCCGGTCCGCCACGGTGGCGGCCCGGCGCGCGAAATGCTCGGTGGCCAGCTCCACCGCGAGCCGGGCGCCCTCCTCGGAGCGCGGCCGGCTGCCCGCGCCGTCGGCGACGGCGAGGACCGCGACGGACGCCGTCACCGTGTGCCCGCAGGCGTCCTGGCAGGGCTGCCCCTGGCGGCGGTGCCGGTATCCCTCGACGCTCATTCCGTGGATCCGCCACGGCGTGTCCCGCTC
This sequence comes from Streptomyces sp. NPDC005070, assembly GCF_053600395.1. Lineage (NCBI taxonomy): Bacteria > Bacillati > Actinomycetota > Actinomycetes > Kitasatosporales > Streptomycetaceae > Streptomyces > Streptomyces sp. NPDC005070. The sequence goes on from NZ_JBSFZS010000052.1 coordinate 19,983, forward strand.
GTCGACTGCGGTCATCACTCAGGAGTCCCATCGGGTCATCGGTCACGATTCCCAGGCCGGGCGCTGTGTCTTGAACTGGCTGAAGATCTTCTCGAAGACCTCGTCGCCCGCGCCCTTCTGCTCGGCGTTGGCGCTCGCGGACATCATCTGGAGCAGTTCGCGGAACGGGAATCCCTGCAGCCGGGCGTTGAACTTCGGCGCGAAGGACCGGAGCACCTGTTCGCCCCGGTCCGTGATGCCGCCGACGCCGATCGCGTACAGCCGGAAGCGGCGGGCCTGCTGCTCGTCGGCGAGGACCGGGATCAACCGTTGCCAGGAGTCGGTGAGATGGCCCGTGGCGTCGGTGGGCAGTCCATCGGTGACGAGGCAGATCTGCGGCCGGTAGTACTGGAGTCCGGAGGCGCGCAGCTCGGCCTTGCGGGCGGCGACGATGTTCATCGACAGTTCGAGCGCCTCGGTCATCAGGGTGACCCCGGCGGCGGCGAGCTGCGGCGGGTGGAACATGTGCGCCGGCACGAAGGGGCTCACGGGCGCGTGCGCGGGCAGGAGCTGGGGTCCGCGCCAGGCGGCGACGCCCTGGCCGCCGAAGGTGACCAGGGCGACCTCGACGCTGTAGCTGAGGCTGACGTCGTCGTGCAGTTCCCGGGTCCACTCCGCGAGCGCGTTGTTGAGCGTCTGGATGGGCTGACCCGCCATGGAGCTGGAGATGTCGAGGCAGAGGACGAGCGGCAGCCGCTGCGCGTTGTTCTCGAACTCGATGTCGGCGTACTCCGCCGGCAGGGTGGGCGGGTAGTCGCTGTGCATGTGGGTCTCTCCTGGTCTCAGGGCCGGGCCGCTTTGGCGTGCCGTCCGGGTGTCGGCGGGAACGCGTAGAGGACGTCGGAGTCCCGCTCCCCGGCCTCGGTGACGTCGACGAGTCCGCCGGGCGCGGGCGGCGGGCGGCCCGGCTCGGCCCACACCGCCCGGTACAGCACGTGGTCGACCTCGACATAGCCCTGCGGGTGCAGTTCGGTGCGTACGACGGCGGGCCGGGCGGGGCCCGGTACGTTGCCGACGCGCCGACCGTGGCTGCGGGGCGCCGGCGTGGCCCGGAGGCGGGTGGTGGCCTCGTCGGGCGCGGGGGCACGGGTGCGGGTGGTGGCCTCGTCGGGCACATGAGTACGGGTGCGGGTGGTGGCCTCGTCGTGCGCGGGCGTACGGGGACGGGTGCGGGGCCGGGGTGCCGTCCCGGCCGGTACGGCACCGACGCCCGACACGGCGAGCGAGCGCCGGGACAGCGTGCCGACGGCGACGGACCGGGCGGAGCGGCGGATCAGGAAGAGGAGCAGACCGAGCAGGAGGACGAGCACGGCGCACAGCACGGTGAGCACGGCGGTGGCGGTGTCCCAGCCGGAGTCGTCGCCCTGGTCGGTGGAGGTTCCGGGATCCCGGCCCGTGTCGCCGACGTTCCCGGTCTCCTGCTGCTGGTTCCGCCCCTGCCCCGGCGTCTGGCCCTGCCCCTGTCGCCCGGTGGCGGTCTCGTCACCGCCGGGGTTCGCGGACGAGCCGGCTCCGGAGCCGCTGACGGTGTCCGTGCGGGAGAGGCCGGTGGCGAGGCCGAAACGGATCAGCTCGGCCCCGGTCAGTCGCCCCTTGCCGAGCCGGGCGCACACGTCCTCCTTCTTACGGGGGTTGCAGGCCCTGCGGTCGGCGAGTTCCTTCACGGTCTCGGGCTTCAGCAGGTCGACGATGGCGTCGTCCGCGACGAACCTGTGGTCGTGGTCCGCGAGCACGAGGAGTGCCGATCCGCCCTCGCCGGTGTGGACGTCCGACGGCACCTCGACCAGGAGACTCCGGCTTCGCTCCACCAGGGTCTGCTCGAAGCCCTTGCGGTTCTCGGCCTTGCCGTCGAACGGCAGGGACCGGTCGAGGGTGACCCGAACCGTTCCCTCGTCGGTCCAGCCGGCCCAGCAGCCGAGGTGCCGGTCGAAGGTGCCGTCACACGGCTCGCCGGCCGCGGCGGGCACCGCCGGAGCCAACGCGGCCAGGAGCCCGGAAAGCATGATGAGGGAAAGCGAACGCCGCATGAAAAAGACCCCCCGTGGCCCTGACACAACACCCCCGTGGCCCTGAAAGGCACTCGCCCATAGTGGCGGAAACCGGCGGGTGTCCGGAAGGGTTTGAGGAACGCGGGGGACATCACTTCTACAACTCGAACACCTGATGGCATCGGGTGAACATCTGTCTCGCCCGCTCCACCCAATCACTGGCCAAAGCATCGAAATCTGTTTGCGTCATGCGGCAGGTCAGGGGAAGGTCGCACACACCCGCGAGACAGGGGCGCGGCCCCCGTACGTCCCACACGGACAGCATGGGATGGAGCTGTTCGGTGTTCCACGCGTTCGACGCGGCGGCGGCGAGGGCCAATTGGTCCTTGCGCAGGAAATGCCCGTCGGTGGCGAATGCGACCAGCAATCTCTTGGTCGTCATGAACCGGACGGTAACCATCCGGCCCGTTTCCTCGAGGTCGAATCTCATGGAGACGGAAACGGTGTCGGTCACCGTGTGGAAATTCCGTCTCGCCACCCAGGTCTGCACCAACTGCCGCCAGTGCGTTCCGATTTCGAGAATCTCCCGGCTCCGGCCGGAAAAGGAGTCAGGCGTCGCCACGGCCCACCGCCTCGGCGACCATCGCGTCGGTCAATCCGGCGTCGAGCAGCGCCTGGGCGTGTGACAGCAGACAGGAGGGTACGGACACGCTGGTGCTCTCCTTGCGGCGCTTCATCAGATCCTGGGTGCGCGCCCTGATGGTGTGGGCGACGGTGGGCGGCGGCCAGTCGGCCTGCCGGGGCTCCTGCTCCAGCAGCCCGGCCAGGAGTCGGTCCAGCCGGGGCCGGTCCTCGGGACGCTTCGCCAGACAGCGCGCGAGCAGTTCCCGCATCGGGCCCGCGATGCCGTCGAGTTCGGGGTCGTCGAAGGCCACGCGGTGGCGCACGGCCTCTCCGTTGCCGTGCGGCGGACGTCCGGTGAGCGCGTACACCAGGACCCCGCCGAGGGAGAAGACGTCGCTCTCCGGGCCCACCTTGGCGCCCCTGATCTGCTCGGGGGACATGAAGGGCGGGGTGCCGACGACGACGCCGACCTGGGTGAGGCCGGGGGCGCCGTCCACACGGGAGATCCCGAAGTCGATGACGCGCGGGCCGTCGGAGGCCAGGAGCACGTTGGCCGGTTTGAGGTCCCGGTGCACGACGCGTGCGGCGTGGATGGCCTGCAGCGCCTCGACCAGGCCCGCGCCGAGTCGCCGTACCTGCGGCTCGGGCAGGGGTCCGTCGGTGCGGACCGCCTCGGCGAGCGAGGGACCGGCCACGTACAGGGTGGCCAGCCACGGCAGTTCGGCCTCGGTGTCGGCGTCGACCACGGCCGCGGTGTAGGCGCCGCTGACCACGCGTGCCGCGGCGACCTCGCGCGCGAAGCGCTCCCGGAACTCACGCTCCGCGGCCAGTTCGGGCCGCACCACCTTGACCGCGACCTCGCGCCCGGCGGGCGAGCGGCCGAGATACACCCATCCCATGCCACCGGAGCCGAGCCGGCCCACGATGCGATACGGACCGATCTTCATGGGGTCACTGACAGGCGTACGCACCCCGCCCACCTCATTTCGGGGTCCAATGCAGGATGTCAGGAGTGTCCCTCGAAATCCGCGCTTTTTCAGCCGTTCCGGCACGGGCGGGGCGCGGAGGACGAAAAAGCCGGGGTCCCGCGCGGATGCGCGCGGAACCCCGGCGGGTGCGGTCACCGCGGCCGACCGCCGCAACGGTCGCAGGTCAGGGCAACTCGGGTCGGCCGCGGAGTGGTTGAGGGCGTCAGCCCAGGCGCTGCACCAGTGCGCGGTACTCGTCCCACAGCTCCGTCGGCGTGTGCTCGCCGAAGGTGTTGAGGTGCTCGGGGACCAGGGCGGCCTCCTCGCGCCAGACCTCCTTGTCGACCGTGAGCAGGAAGTCGAGGTCGTCGCCGGCCAGTTCGAGACCGTCGGTGTCGAGGGACTCCCGGGTCGGCAGGACGCCGATCGGGGTCTCGACGCCCTCGGCCTTGCCGTCGAGGCGCTCGACGATCCACTTCAGGACGCGGCTGTTCTCACCGAAGCCGGGCCAGACGAACTTGCCCGCGTCGTTCTTGCGGAACCAGTTCACGTAGTAGATCTTCGGGAGCTTCGACTGGTCCTTGTCCTTGGCGACGTCGACCCAGTGCCCCATGTAGTCGCCCATGTTGTAGCCGCAGAACGGCAGCATGGCGAAGGGGTCGCGGCGCAGCTCTCCGACCTTGCCCTCGGCTGCGGCGGTCTTCTCGGAGGCGACGTTCGCGCCGAGGAAGACACCGTGGTTCCAGTCGAAGGACTCCGTCACCAGCGGGACGGCGGTGGCGCGGCGGCCGCCGAAGAGGATCGCCGAGATCGGCACGCCCTTGGGGTCCTCCCACTCGGGCGCGATGATCGGGCACTGCGACGCGGGCGTCGTGAAGCGGGCGTTGGGGTGCGCGGCGGGCGTGCCGGACTCCGGGGTCCAGTCGTTGCCCTTCCAGTCGGTCAGGTGGGCCGGAGTCTCCTCCGTCATGCCCTCCCACCAGATGTCGTTGTCGTCGGTGAGCGCGACGTTGGTGAAGACGGAGTTGCCCCACAGCGTCTTCATCGCGTTGGCGTTGGTGTGCTCACCGGTGCCGGGAGCGACGCCGAAGAAGCCGGCCTCGGGGTTGATCGCGTAGAGGCGGCCGTCCTCGCCGAACCGCATCCAGGCGATGTCGTCACCGATGGTCTCGACCGTCCAGCCGGAGATCGTGGGCTCCAGCATGGCGAGGTTGGTCTTGCCGCAGGCGCTCGGGAAGGCGGCGGCGACGTACTTCGACTCGCCCTGCGGCGGCGTCAGCTTGAGGATCAGCATGTGCTCGGCGAGCCAGCCCTCGTCGCGCGCCATCACGGAGGCTATGCGCAGGGCGTAGCACTTCTTGCCGAGGAGCGCGTTGCCGCCGTAGCCGGAGCCGTACGACCAGATCTCGCGGGTCTCGGGGAAGTGGGAGATGTACTTCGTGGAGTTGCAGGGCCACGGCACGTCCGCCTCGCCCTCGGCCAGCGGTGCTCCGAGCGTGTGCACGGCACGCACGAAGAACCCGTCGGTGCCGAGTTCGTCCAGGACCGGCTGTCCCATGCGGGTCATGGTGCGCATGGACACGGCGACGTAGGCGGAGTCGGTGATCTCGACGCCGATCGCGGAGAGGTCGGAGCCGAGCGGGCCCATGCAGAACGGGACGACGTACATCGTGCGGCCGCGCATCGAGCCGCGGAAGACGCCGCCCTGGCCGCCCTCGCCCTGGAAGATCTCCCGCATCTCGGCGGGGGCCTTCCAGTGGTTGGTCGGACCCGCGTCCTTCTCCTTCTCGGAGCAGATGAACGTCCGGTCCTCGACCCGCGCGACATCGGTCGGGTCGGAGGCGGCGTAGTAGGAGTTGGGGCGCTTGATCGGGTCGAGCTTCTTGAAGGTGCCCTTGCGGACGAGCTCCTCACTCAGTCGCTCGTACTCGGCCTCGGATCCGTCGCACCAGACCACACTGTCCGGCTCGGTCAGTTCGGCGATCTCGTTGACCCACGAGATCAGTTCCTTGTGGTTGGTCGGGACGGGAGCCGCGATGTCGCGCGCCACGATTGCTCCTAAATGAGGGGTTTTGTTGTTGTGCCCCGTGGGGGCTGCGACCCGGATGCTTCACGGTGATTGAACCCCTGGCGCTCATCCGGTGCCGACCGCACTCATTTGATGATCCGACTGGTGCGCGCATATGTCCAGAGGGCCTCACACTTGAGCGGAGTGAGCATCGCCACTTCCAGGGAGGTTTCCGCCCGCTCACCCCGGGTTCACCGCGAGTACCCCGGCGGCGCCCGCCGACGCCGTGAGATCATGGCCACTATCGCGGCTCGCTTATGCGGGACTGACACGTAACTTACGGTTCCGTAGGTACGATTCGGCGCATGACTGCGCCCGTCCCCGACGCGCCTACGGACTCGCCGGCCGCCGGCCGGCCGTCCGTCGCGCCATCCTTGTCGGAAGAGATCAAGCCCAAGCTCCGCGGCTGGCTGCACCTCGGCATGTTTCCGGCCGCCCTCGTCTCCGGACTGGTCCTCACCGCCCTGGCGGACTCGACCCGGGGACGCATCGCCTGCGGGATCTTCGCCCTGACCGCCTGCCTCCTGTTCGGCGTGAGCGCCCTGTACCACCGCGGCAACTGGAGCCCGCGCATGGACGGCGTCCTGCGCAGGCTCGACCACGCGAACATCTTCCTGATCATCGCGGGCACCTACACCCCGCTGACCATGCTCCTGCTGCCGGAGGCCAAGGGGCAGTGGCTCCTGTGGAGCATCTGGGCCGCCGCGGCGGCGGGCATCGCCTTCCGGGTGTTCTGGGTCGGTGCCCCGCGCTGGCTCTACACGCCGTGCTACATCGCGATGGGCTGGGCGGCCGTCTTCTTCCTGCCCGACTTCATGCGCACGGGCGGCATCGCCGTCCTCGTCCTGGTGATCGTCGGCGGGCTGCTCTACAGCGCGGGCGGCGTGATCTACGGGATCAAGAAGCCCAACCCGTCACCGCGCTGGTTCGGATTCCACGAGGTCTTCCACTCCCTGACCCTCGCGGCGTTCATCGTGCACTACGTCGGCATCTCCCTGGTGGCCTACCGGCACGGCTGACTCCAGGCCCCACCGAACTCGCCCTTTCCAGTGGCCGCGGCTCCCCAGCCGCGGCCACTGCGCGTTTTCCGGCCACCGTCGGGCCACCGTGGGTCACCGTGCAGCTATCGCACTCCATCGCGCTCCATCGCGCTCCATCGCGACGACACCCGTCATCAACTGAAGGCCGCACCTGATTGACATCCCCCATCTTTTGAGAGTTACTCTCATTTCATGGTGACTCTCACACAGGACGGCGCCGTTCGGCGCGACCCCCGACGCTGGTGGGCCCTCGGGGCCCTGGTCGCGAGCATGCTCGTGCTCGGCTTCGACATGACGATCCTCAACGTGGCACTGCCGACGATGGCCCGGGACCTGGGCGCGTCCACCGGTGAGCAGCAGTGGATGGCGGACGCGTACGTCGTCGTCTTCGCCTCGCTGATGCTCCCGGCGGGACTGCTCGGCGACCGCTTCGGGCGGCGCCGGATGCTCATCACCGGGCTCGTGGTCTTCCTGGCCGGCTCCCTCGCGGGCGCCCTCGTCGACGACGTCACCTGGGTGATCGCCGCCCGGGCCCTGATGGGCGTCGGCGGCGCGCTCGTGATGCCGCTCGCGCTCGCCGTACTGCCCTCGCTGTTCGGACCCGACGAACGCACCAAGGCGGTCGGGGCCGTCTCCGCCGCCTCGGCGCTGGGTCTGCCGCTCGGCCCGATCATCGGCGGCTGGCTGCTGAACCACTTCTGGTGGGGCTCCGTCTTCCTGGTCAACGTGCCGATGGCCGCCATCGGCATCACGGCCTGCGTCCTCCTGCTCCCCGAGACCCGCGACCCCGCCTCACCCCGGGTGGACGCCCTCTCCACCGCGCTCACCGCGGTCGGTCTCAGCGTCCTCGTCTACGCGATCATCGAAGCCCCGTCCCGCGGCTGGGGCGACCCGCTCGTCCTCGGCTGCTTCGCCGCCGCCGTCGTCCTGATCGCCCTGCTCGTCGTCCGCGAGCGCCGCAGCCCCCGCCCGATGCTCGACCTGGCCCTGCTCGGGCAGCGCGGCTTCCTGCTCAACACCCTCGCCGCGACGCTCGTCATGTTCGTCCTGTCCGGCCTGATGTTCGTGCTGCCGCAGTACCTCCAGGCGGTCCTCGGCCACGACGCCCTCGCGACCGGCGTCCGTCTGCTGCCGATGATGGGCGGGCTGCTGATCGCCTCCCGGGGCGCGCAGCCGCTGGTCACCCGCTTCGGGCCCCGCGCGGTGATCAGCGCGGGTCTCCTCGTCCTCGCCCTGGCCGCGTTCCTCGGCAGCCGTACGACCGTCGACGACGGGTACGGGGCCACCGCCCTGTGGCTGACCGTGGCCGGACTCGGCTTCGGTTTCGCCGTGGTGCCCGCGATGTCCACCGCCCTCGGCGCACTCCCCCGCGACCGGGCCGGCAGCGGCTCCGGACTGCTGATGACGGTCCGCCAGGTGGGCAGCGCGATCGGCATCGCCCTGCTCGGCTCCCTGCTCGCGAGCACCTACGCCGACCGGCTCGACACCTCCGCGCTGCCGCGCGCCGCCGCGCGGGCCGCCGACGACTCGGTGGTCGGCGCCCACGTCGTCGCCGGCCGGCTCGGCGACCGGGCTCTCGAAGCCTCCGCGAACGCCGCGTACATCCACGGCATGGACCTGGTCCTGCTGGTCAGCGGGATCGCGGCGCTGGTCACCGCACTGCTCGCGGCGGCCCTGCTGCCGAACCCGCCGCGGTCCGCCCCCGCCTCGGAGGAGGGCACCGACATGGCACCGGCCACGGCCGATGCCGGACAATGAGACCCATGGCCGCCACCGCGCAGAGTTCCACTCCCGCCGCGGAGCCCCAGCCGGGGCTCCGCGAGCGGAAGAAGATCAAGACCCGCATCGCGATCCGCGAGGCGACGTACCGGCTGATCGAGCGGCAGGGGTACGACGCCACGACGATCGAGCAGATCGCGGAGGCGGCCGAGGTCTCCCCCTCCACGGTGTTCCGTTACTTCCCCACCAAGGAGGACATCGTCCTCACGGACGAGTACGACCCGCTCCTCGAACAGGAGCTGCGCGAACGCCCCGCGGACGAGCCGTGGTTCGACTCCCTGCGTCATGTGCTCAGGAAGGCCGTCGGCGTCGGCACCGCCGAGGATCCCGAGATCAGCCGGCTGCGCACCCGGCTGATGGTCGAGGTGCCCGCGGTGCGTTCGCGGATGATGGAGAGCATGTCCGTCACCGGGCGGCTGCTGAGCCGGGCCATCGGGGAGCGCTCCGGCCTGGACCCGGACGGCCTGGAGGTCCGTGTCTTCGCCATGTCGCTGATCGGCGGACTCATGGAGACCTCCCTGTACTGGGCCGAGACCGGCCAGGGGGACGACCTCGCCGACCTGGTCGAGCGCACGGTGAACGTCCTGGAGCACGGACTGCCGCCGCGAAACCCGCAGGACCGGGCCACACCCCGCATGACATCCTGACCGCGTGAACGGACCGGAGATCCACATCGAATTCGCCCCCGAACTGGGGCTGTTCGTCCCGCACGCCCGCCGCTCCGGGGTCACCCCCGTCGGCACCGACGGCTCCTCCACCCTCGGCCACGTCGTCGAGTCGCTGGGCGTCCCGCTGACGGAGGTCGGCGCCCTGGTCGTGGACGGGCGCGAGGTGCCGTTCTCCCACATCCCGGCCGCGGACGAGTCCGTACGGGTCCGCGCCGTCGAACGCCCCCAGCGGGTACCCGGCGCGCCGCTGCGCTTCCTCCTGGACGTCCATCTCGGCACCCTCGCCCGCCGGATGCGCCTGCTCGGCGTCGACACGGCGTACGAGTCCACCGACATCGGCGACCCGGCGCTCGCCGCCCGTTCGGCGGCCGAACGCCGCGTCCTGCTCAGCCGCGACCGCGGTCTGCTGCGGCGCCGCGAACTGTGGGCGGGCGGCTTCGTCTACAGCACCCGCCCCGACGACCAGCTCCGCGACGTGCTGGGCCGGTTCGCGCCCGAGCTGCGGCCCTGGACGCGCTGCACCGCGTGCAACGGCCTGCTCGCCAAGGCCACCAAGGAGCAGGTCGCGGACCAGCTCGAGAGCGGCACCGAGCGGTCGTACGACGTCTTCGCCCAGTGCGCCGAGTGCGGGCGCGCCTACTGGAAGGGCGCGCACCACGACCGGCTGGAGACCGTCGTGGAGCGCGCCCTCGCGGAGTTCGGCACCTGACGGAGGGCCCCCGAGCCCTCCGGACGGCGCCTACCGCCTGATCAGGTCCTTCGCGCCGCAGGCCAGTCCGTCCCCGCTGGGGTCGAGTCCCAGGGGATCGTCCTTGCCGTTGATCCTGAGCCGTCCGTAGTCGTTCTTCCTCAGCCACGCGCAGCGGGAGGCCGTCGTCTTCCTCACCCCCTCCGGGAAGACCGTCGGCACACAGACGTTGACCGAGCCGTAGTGGCGGTCGCAGCCGGAGACGGTGGTGGACACCTTCTGCGAGGTCCGCTTCCTGTCCGCCCCGGTGACGGCGCCTGTCAGGGAGTCGGCGAAGGAGTGGACGTGCGCCGACGCGGTGTCCGCCGCGAGCGCGGAGGGGCCCTGGAGATGCACCCACTCGGCCACCGAGGGAACGCCGTTGGCGTCCACCGCGAAGAGCATGTACCAGCCGGGCGGCGCCAGGCTCGGGTTGCTCGTCACGTTGAGGTCGACGTTGTTCCCGTCCACGCTCAGCGGCAGGTCCACGAACCGCTGGTTGGGGTCGGACGAGTGGGTGACCGCGGCGGGCCTGATCAACTCGGCCTTCACCACGGGCCGGTCGACGGTGATGCGCTGCGTGTCCCCGTACACCCATTCCTTGTCGATCACCGAAGTGATCGTCGGACGGCTGCCCTTGAGGAGGTACGGCGGGGTGTAGACGGACACGTCGTGGTTCCAGGTGCCGTTGCCCGGGTTGTCACCGGTGGCCATCACCCGGCCGTCGGGCAGCAGGAACGCGGAGGAGTGATAGCCGCGGGCCTCCGGGTCGGCGGCCACCGGGTCGAAGGTGGAGGTCGCCGGGTCGAAGATCGACGCCTCGAAGACCGGATCGGCGCGGTTGTGCAGTGCGCCGCCCGTCTCCAGGACCTTGCCGTCGGGCAGCAGCACGGCGGACACGTACATCTTGCCCTGGTCGCCGGTCTGGGCGACCTCGCCGTTGCCGAGGTCCACCGTGCCCCGCGGGATCGGCGGGCCCATCGTGTACGCCGGGTTCGCCGCCTTGAGGTCGATGATGTCGGTGAGCCGGCCGGCCGCAGGGTTGGAGTCGATGTTGCCGCCGCCGAGGGTGAGGACCTTCTGGTCCTGCGCGGGAGGCAGCAGCACACTCGCGGACTGGTCGCGTTCGTCCTTGTTCCGCAGACCCGGGACCGCGGTCGTGGTGTTGGCGTCGTAGTCGTAGATCGCGGAGCCCGTGCCCGGGGTGCCGTTGCCGAAGACATGGCTGCCCGAGTAGAAGAGCCGCCCGTCCTGCATCAGGATCATCGACGGGTACAGCCCCCAGAACGACCAGGTCTGGTTGACCTGCCACAGCGGCAGCCACTGCTGCTGTGCGTTCGACCAGCGCTCGGCCGTCACCGAGCCCGACGAGTCCTCGCGCAGACCGCCGAACGAGATGATGTCGCCGTTGCCCAGCTCGGTCGCGGACGGATACCAGTGACCGTCGTTGAGGTCGTTCGTCCTGCTGTACGTCTCGGTGACCGGGTCGAAGATGTACGAGTCCTTGTACCCCTCGTACCCGTGCCCGCCCACGACCGGGAACGCCTTGTTGCCGCTCATCACCAGCACCCGCCCGTCGGCGAGCTGGACGTGCCCGGCGCAGAACATGTCCTTGGGGGTGGGGATCACCTTGTACGAGCCGGTCGCCGGGTTGTAGACCGCCGACGTGAAGGTGCCCGCCGCGAAGTTCTCCTCACTGTTCCCGGAGCCCGCGATCAGCAGCACCTTGCCGTTGTTCAGGACGACGGAGTGCATGGAGCGGACCGGGTTCTGCGTGGGCAGGACCGTCCACCTCCCGTTCGCGCACTCCTCGGCCGTGCCCGTGCAGGTGGCGGGCGGAACGGGGACGGAGACCTGTTCCATCGTGTAGTCGTCGGTGGTCGCCGAGCCCGTGCCGTACACGGAGACACCCCAGGTGATGCGGTCGGTGCCCGCCGGGACGGCCGGGGTGCGCACCGTCGCCGGTGTCCAGGCCGCCGCCATGTCCAGGGTCTTGAGGTCGGTCCAGTACTGCCAGCCCGCCGTGGTGTCGTGCCGGAACAGCGTGATCGCCGCGTCGGGGGTCGTCGTCCTGTAGAAGAGCCCGAGGTCGTACTGCCTGCCCGCCGTGACGACCGGCGCGCACGCGGTGGACTCGGTGATCAGCGCCTTGCGGTCGCCGTCCACCCGGCGGGTCAGCGTGACCTTCATGGCCTTGGTGCCCGAGTGGGCGTCGGACACGGTCGCGAAACCGAAGTCGTTGTCGCCCCAGCCGGACTTCTCCCAGCAGGACGGCATGCCGTCGGTGCCGTCGGTCTCGAAGCCCGGGTTGGTGACGAGGTTGGCGGCGGACGCGGGCTGCGGCGACACCAGCAGCAGTCCGGCGGCCAGGCCCGTCACCGCCAGCAGAGCGGTCCTCCGTCGTGGTCCCGTCCTTGATCTCACGCCGTCCTCCTCGCCCTGCGGTTCCCCCGCCCGCCGCCGCTACGGCGCGGCAGATACACCAGCGCTTCGGTCCCGGCGAAGCGCAGGACGAAGGTCGTCACCAGGGCCAGGGCCGTGGCGGACAGCGCGCCCATCCCGAGGTGGCGGACGAAGAGCGCGATCAGCGGGATGCGCAGTACCAGATCGGCGTTGGCGAGCAGCGCGAAGCGGCCCGCCCGGTCCCAGCCCGAGCGGTGCCGTCGGCGTTCCCGGAACAGCAGATGCTCGATGAGCAGGAAGTTCCAGGCCACGCCGAGCTGGTTGGCGAGGATCTCCGCCGGTACGTAGTGCAGTCCGGCGGCGGTGAGCGCGTAGAGGCCGAGCAGGTTCGGCAGGAAGCCGGTGGCGCCGATCAGCCCGAAGACCGTCATGCGGGCCACCGGTGAGGCGGTGCGCAGCCCGACGAGATGGCGCAGGAACCGCAGGCCCTCCGCCGCCGACGACTTGGACTCGCCCGCGAAACGGTCCTGGAAGACGAAGGGCACCTCGGTGACCTGGCGGGGGCGGCTGCGCACGGCCAGTTCGAGGAGGATCTTGTAGCCGAGCGGCCGCAGGATCTCGGCGGTGACCGCGCTGCGCCGGATCGCGAAGAACCCGCTCATCGGGTCGCTGATGCCGCGCAGCCGGCGCGGGAAGAGCGCCTTGGTCAGCCAGGTCGCGCCGCGCGACACCGCGATCCGGTAACCGCCCGCGAGCCCTTCCCTGCTGCCGCCCTTGATGTACCGGCTGGCGACCACGAGGCCCGCGTGCGTGCGTTCCCCCGAGGCGATCAACTCCGGTATCAGGGAAGGCGGATGCTGGCAGTCACCGTCCATGACGACGATCCACTGGGAAGTCGCCGCCTTCAGCCCCTCCACCACCGCGCCGCCGAGCCCGCCCTCGGGCTCCTCGCGGTGCAGCACGCTCACCGGGAACGGGCAGTCCCGCGCGGCCTCGGTGATCACCTCGGGGGTGTCGTCCGTGGAGTCGTCCACGAAGACGACCTCGCAGGGCAGTCGCGCCGGCACCGACGCGGTGATCCGGCGCAGCAACTGCCGTATGTTCGCCGACTCGTTGAAGGTCGGCACGACGATGGTGACGGCACCGGGCTCCGGGATCCCGGCGGCGCGTACCGCCGGATCGCCCAGTGCCTCCGGGACCATGCTCTCGAAGCTGTTCATCGACCGCCTCCGGAACGGGCCGTGGTGGTGGTGCCGTTGATGTCTCCCGCGTCGCCGGACCCGTCGATCCGCCGGATCTCGATGCGGTCCTCGCCCGTGCCGAAGGTGGCGACGGGCGTGGAGTGCTCGATCGCGGCCTTCACGTTCGGCAGGTCGGCCGCGTCACGCCGTACCGTCGGGGAGGCGACCACGTAGTCGAGGTCCTTCCAGCCTCGCGGCATCGTCTTCGTGACGGCGGGGTCGAGGTCGGCTTTGTAGAACCAGATGGCGCCGAGGCCCGGCCGGTAGCCGTCGTGCACGAGGTCGAGCCAGAGCCCGTCGTCGACCAGGACCCGGGTGTCCTCGGGGTCCTTCACCTCGGTCCTCAGCCAGGAGGAGGCCGCCCGGTAGGGGGCGTTGGCGTCGGCCGTCACCGCGGTGCGGTCACCGTCGTACCACCGGGGCACGACATAGGAACCCGCGGCCACCACGAGCACCGCCGCCAGCCCCCGGCGCCCCCATGTGACGTGGGCGGGCTCCTGGGTCGTCCGCCGTCTGCGCAGCACGGCGTGGGCGACACTCGCGGCGCCCCCGGCGAGGACGAGGGCGAGGAAGGGCAGGGCCTGGACGACGTACATGGCCGGCAGGTAGCCGTTCGGGCGCAGCGCCACCAGGGCGAGGATCGCCACCGCGAGCGCGGGACCGGCCAGGGCGCGGGCCGTCACCGACCAGCGGAAGGTGACCAGGAGCAGCAGCGCGCCGGCGAGCCCGCCGAGCGGCAGCACCCGGTCGTAGTAGAGCCAGGAATGGAGGACACCGTACGAGCCGGTGCCGTGTTCCAGGAGGAATCCGGAACCGGGACGGCTCATCTGGTAGGTGATGCCCTCCCAGAGCGAGACATGTCCGCCGCCGGGGAGCAACTCCCCCTTGAGCAGGGCGAAGAGCGGATACGCGGTGCCGATCAGCACGCAGGCCGTGACGGCGCCGGTGAGCGCGAACTTGCGGGTGTCACGGTGGCTGTGCCGCCACATCGTGACGAACAGCGCGGGCAGGACGACCAGCATCGTCTCCTTGGTCAGCACGGCGGCGGCGGCCGCGAGGCCCGCGCCGAAGTGGTGCCACAGGTGACGGCTCGGCGACGCGGCCAGACAGAACGCGAGCAGCGTCCACGTCACCGCGATGTTGTCGAGGAAGATCTCCCGCTGCAGCACGACCGAGAGCGGGGACAGCCCGAAGAGGACCATCGCGAGCCCGGCCGCCCAGCGCGGGAGCGACAGCCGGCGCGCGAGGACGTACAGCAGGACCGCGCTCGCCGCGCTGACCACGAGCATCGCGAGGCGCATCGGGCCGACGGTCATCAGGGACGGGCTGAGGTGCGCGGGGACCCAGGTCAGCAGGGCTATCTGGATCCAGCCGAGCGGTGGATGGTCGTACCAGTACGTGTAGTGGGCCAGGCCCTTGCCCTGCTGGACGGCCCAGGCCTGGGCGAGGTAGGTGCCCTCGTCGTCGCTGAGGGCCGGATAGGCGGCGATGTTCCAGCCCTGCACGGCGAGGATCGCCGTGAGCAGCGCCAGGCACAGGATCAGATCGGGGCGTGAGCCTCGGAGAAGCGGGCCGGTGAGCCGTGCCGGGAGGTTTTCGGGCGCGGGTGGCCGCTGCGCGGGGGCCGTGGGTGTGGCCGCCGCGGGGAGGGTGGAAGTCACGCGGGAACGTCCTCTCGGATCGCCTCGGTGAGATGCGCGCCGGCGTGACTGGTCAACTCCCAGTCGTTGCGCCCCTGTTGTTCACGCCAGACGGCGCGTACGGCGGCACCCGCGAGCAGGACCTGGTAGAAGGGCCCGCCGGCGACGAGCTTCAGGTAGTGCACGGTGCGGACGCGCAGTCCGTACTGCTTGCCGAAGTCGTGCAGCCCGACGAGCTCGAACACGAAGGTGACCAGGGCGGTCACGGCCGGCAGGAAGGTGATGAACGCGATCCCGACGGGTACGTCGAGGAAGATCGCGACCGCCACGTTGAGCGGGATGATCACCCCGGAAACCGCCTGGAGGTACGGCGTCATGAGCGTGTAGCGGGCGAGCAACCGCTGTCCGAAGGTGGGCAGTTGCTTCCAGTCGCGCTTGCGGTAGACCTGAAGGAAGCCCTGGTTCCAGCGGGTGCGCTGTCTGAGCAGCGACATCAGCGAGCCGGGCGTCTCCTCCTTGGTCACCATGCCGGAGTCGTACGCGACGACGACCTTCTTGCCGACGCTGGACAGCCGTACGCCGAGATCGCAGTCCTCCGCGAGGCAGTCGGGGTCCCAGCCGCCGGCCTCCCGCAGGACCCGCGTCCGTACGAAGACGGTGTTGCCGCCGAGCGGGATGAACCCCTTCTGCGCGTGCAGGTGAAGGCGCGAGCGGAACCAGAAGAAGTACTCCAGGCAGTTGCGCAGGCTGTACCAGCTCGAATGGAAGTTGATGAGCTGCACCCCGCCCTGGACGACGTCCGCCTGCGTCGTGCGGAACGCGTGGTCGACGTGGGCGAGCAGCTCGGGATGCACCTGGTCCTCGGCGTCGAAGACCCCGACCACTTCGCCGCGGCAGTGCGGCAGGGCCGTGTTCATGGCCTTCGGCTTGTTCTTCCGCTCGTGGTGGTCGACGACGACCCGCACCCGCGGGTCGCGCGCCTCCGCGCTCCGGGCCACCTCGGTGGTCTCCGGGTCGTCGTGCCCCACGATGACGATGATCTCGAAGTCCGTGTGGCCGGATTCCAGCAGTCGCCGGATGGTGTGGTCGAGCACCGCCTGCTCGTGCCGCGCGGGCAGCAGCAGCGAGAAGGACAGGCTCTCACCCCCGTCCGGACGGCCGAACCGGGTGGAGGCCAGCACTTCGGGCGTACGCCACGCGTGCATCTGCCACCACAGGGTGAAGGCCGCCATCCAGAAGAGCGCCAGAGAAACGGCAACGATGAAGACAGACGTGAGCACAGATCCCCCCAGATCCCAAAACCCCCGTCGTGACAGCACGTAACGGCTGTCACGACCCCACGCAGAAGCTATGGGTGATCTGTGAAGGACACGGGTTGCCCCGATGAAGAGCGTGTTTCATCACGCTCGGTCAAATTGCCGAACAAACCGCTCTCTGGGGGCGTTTGGACCGGTTGGTGGTTACGTGTTTCGGCCGTTCAGGACCGCGCGGAGCCGCTCGGGATCGGTCGTCGGGACGTCGCAGACGAAGTTTCGGCAGACGTACGCGGCCGGCTTCCCCTCCACCAGCGGGCGCCCGGACAGCAGCGGCAGCTCGTCGCTCTCCGGAGCGCCCACCGCGACGACGGTGCCCGGCGCGGTGCCCAGAAGTGCCGCACGCCGCAAGGCTGTTGTGGCCGGATCGCCCGCCTCGCCCACCACCGCGACCTCCCGGGGGCCGTCGAGCAGCGCCTCGGCCACCGCGAGCCCCCACCCGATGAAACGGGGCGCCCGCGGCCCGAGCGCCTTCACGACACCGAGCGCCCGCTCGGCCGCGGTGCGATGGGGCTCCGCGCCGGTCTGCGCGCTGTACGACAGCAGCGCCCCGGCCGCCGCGCTCCACCCCGAGGGCGTGGCGTTGTCGGTGGGGTCCTGCGGGCGGCGGATCAGCCGCTCCGCGTCGGCCGCCGTGTCGTACAGCGCGCCCGACTCGGCGTCCGTGAACTGCGCGAGGACATGGTCGAGCAGGAACCCGGCGAACTCCAGCCAGACCCCCTCCCCGGTCACGGACGCCAGCGCGAGGAAGCCCTCGGCGACGTCCGCGTAGTCCTCCAGCACCCCGGCATGGGCGCCGGCCCGGCCGTCCTTGCTGGTACGGGCCAGCCTCGCCCGGTCGTCCAGGTGCAGCCGTACGAGGAGGTCGGCGGCGCCGATCGCGGCCTCCACCAGGTCGGGGCGGTCGAAGTAGGCACCGGTCTCCGCGAGCGCGGCCACCGCGAGCCCGTTCCAGGCGGCGACCACCTTGTCGTCGCGCCCGGGGGCGGGCCGCCCGTCCCGCGCCGCGAGCAGCCGCTCCCGCACCGAGGCGAGCCTGTCCGCGTCGAAGACCTCCTCCTGCTGCGGCAACTGCAGGACGGAGGCGCCCTCCTCGAAGGTGCCCTCCTCGGTGACCCCGAAGTACCGCGCCGCGAACTCGGCGTCCGCGTCCCCGAGCACCTCACGCAACCGCGCCGGCGTCCACACGTAGTAGGCGCCCTCGACATGCCTGCCCGTGCCGTCGTCGCTGTCCGCGTCGAGCGCCGAGGCGAACCCGCCCTCGGCGGTACGCAGTTCACGCACCATGAAGTCCGCGGTCTCCAACGCGACCTGCCGCGCGAGCTCGGACCCGGTGGAACGCCACAGGTGCGCGTAGACACGGCAGAGAAGGGCGTTGTCGTAGAGCATCTTCTCGAAGTGCGGGACCACCCAGTCCCGGTCGACGGAGTAGCGGGCGAAGCCGCCGCCGAGCTGGTCGTAGAGACCACCGCGCGCCATTCGCTCACAGGTGTCCACGGCCATCTGCAGAGCGCCCTCGGATCCGGTCCGGGCGTGGTGGCGCAGCAGGAACTCGATCACCATGGACGGCGGGAACTTGGGCGCGCCGCCGAATCCTCCGCGCGCCGCGTCGTAGTCCCGGGTGAGTCCGAGCAGCGCCCCGGCCAGCTCCTCCTCGCCCGGCACCCGGCTGTCCCCGAAGGACATCTCCCGGTCGGCGAGATCCCGCGTGATCTTCCCCGCGACCTCGGCGACCTCGTCCCGCCGGTCCTTCCAGGCGCTCGCCACGCCCTCCAGCACCTGCCGGAAGGACGCCATGCCGTGGCGGGGCTCGGGCGGGAAGTAGGTGCCGAAGTAGAACGGCTCGGCGTCCGGGGTCAGGAACACGGTCATCGGCCAGCCGCCCTGCCCGGTCGCCGCCTGCACGGCCTCCATGTAGACGGCGTCGACGTCGGGCCTCTCCTCGCGGTCGACCTTGACGCTGACGAAGTGCTCGTTCAGGTAGGCGGCCGTCGCCTCGTCCTCGAAGGACTCGTGGGCCATGACATGGCACCAGTGACAGGCGCTGTACCCGACACTCAGCAGAACGGGCCGGTTGCTTCTGCGGGCTTCGTCGAAGGCCTCGGCCGACCACGGCCACCAGTCGACGGGGTTGTCGGCGTGCTGGAGCAGATACGGGGACGTCTCATGGGCCAGTCGGTTCACTCCGCCACTCTCCCACGGCGTCCGGGACGGCGTGGAAGCACAGGGTGCACCGGACGTGCCCCGTCGGGGCATCTTCACGAGAGTGGCCGTATCGGTCCAGGGGCGCCCTGGCCTGCGCGGTGGCGGAGGCGGGGCTCGCCCGCGCCTGTGTTCCTCGCCCTCTCCCAAGGCCGGGCCCCACGCGAGGAACGGGCGGGTCGCGTGCGTCCCAGGGGGGCGGACTCCGACGGCCGGCACACGCGATCGCGGTGAATGATCGACGCCCCCTCGCGCTCGCGTCGCGGCCGAAGGACACTCATAGGCCAGGGAGTTGCTGCCGGAGGGGGACGTGACATGCGGGACGGCCATCGGGCTGAGGCCGAGCGGCTGTTGGTCCGGGCTGTCGAGGAGGAGGTGCGGCGCTCAGGGGGGCGTGCGGACGGGAGCGCCCTGTTGTCACGGGCGCGGGCCTCGCTCGACGCGATGGCGGAGACGGCCGCCGAGGAGTACACGGCGTACGCACGGGCGCTGGAGGAGTCCGAGGCGGGACGGCAGACCTTCGGGCAGCGGTTCGCCCGCGAGGGATCCGGAACTCCCCTGCTGGTGGCCGCGGTCGGCGCGCTCGCGGCCGTCGTCGCCGACCTGGCCCTCGGCACCGGCGCCGGCACGGCGGTGGGCACCGGAGCGACGGTGGCCGTGGCGGGCGCGACCGCCACGGTCCTCAAGGTGACGGCCACGCACGTGCCCGCCGCGAGCCGCCGCGCCGGAGCCCTGGGACAGCCCGGCGGCCCCGAGCAACTGCGCCTCCAGTGGCTGACGGCCCTGGAGGTACGGGGCGTCCGCCCGTTCCTCGACCAGCAGCGGGTGCTCAGCGCCACCACCGGCGCCAAGAAGGGCGCCCCCCAACTGCGGCGCACCGACAAGAGCGCCGCCGCCCGCCGCCGCAACGTGCTGGAGCAGTCGTTCGGTCAGCTCCCGGAGCAGGAAGGCCCGTTCACCGGACGCCGGAGCGAACTGTCACGGATCGCGCGGTGGGTTCACGCGGCCCGGGCGAGCACGGAGACGAAACCGACGGTCGTCGTGCTGCACGGCACCCCCGGCTCCGGCCGCAGCACCCTCGCGGTCCGGGCGGCGCACGCCCTCAAGGACCAGTTCCGCGGCGCGTGCGTGGTCGACCTGCGGGGCGACAGCCCGGACGATCCGCCGCTCACCACCCGCGACGCGCTGCTCCACCTGCTGAACCGGCTGGGCGCCCCGCGCGAGCAGCTCCTCTTCCGTGAGCGCTCCTCGCAGGACCAGCAGGTCAAACGGCTGAGCGAGCTGTATCACCAGCATCTGACGGGCCTGCCCGTCACGATCGTGCTGGACGACGCGAGCGACGCCGAGCAGGTACGCACCCTGGTCCCCGAGCGCTCCGACAGCCTGGTCCTGGTGACCGCCCGCGAACCCCTCGACCTGCCCGCCGGCCTGGCCGCCTGGGTGCACCAGCTTCCCGTGGAGGCGCTGGACGCGGCGGGCTCCGAGGAGCTGCTGACCGCGGCGGCCCAGGACGCGTCCGGCCCGTACGACGCCGAATCCGCCGAACACATAAGGGAGTTGTGCGGCGGTCTGCCGCTGGCGCTGCGGGTCGCGGGTTCCTCGCTCGGCCCCCGCACCCCGCGCGCCCTCGCCGGCGACCTCGCGGCCTACGGCCCGGTGGAGCCCGTCGAGCGGGTGCTGTGGCTGCGGTACACGGACCAGTCGGTCACGGCGCGCCGGCTGCTGCGCCGGCTGGCCCTGGCCGGCCGGGCCTCGCTGGGCGCGGCGGCGGCGGCCTCCCTGCTCGCGACGGACGAACCCGAGGCCCTCCGTCATCTGACCGCGCTGTCCCGGGCGGGTCTCATCGACCACGTGCGCGGCAGCCGCTACCGCCTGCACGATCTCGTACGGACCTTCGCGGCGGCGCGTCTGCTCGACGAGGAGGAGGCCTCGGAGCGCACGGCGGCGCAGGAGCGCCTGATCGTGAACTACGCGGAGCTCGCCGATTCGGTGATCCGCCTGGTGGACGGCAAGACGTCGACGCGCGCCGACCAGTTCGGGCCGCACGGCTTCACCTCCCTGGACGCCGCGCTGCGCTGGCTGGACGACGAGTCGAGCTTCATCACGGCGGCCCTCAGACACGCGGAAGGGGTCGACCAGGCGGCGGTGCTCCATCTGCTGGGCGCCCTGTGCGACTACTGCCTGCTGCGCGGCGACCTGTACCGGCTGGGCGAGATCAGCGAGCTGACCCAGGCCGTCGACCAGGGGCTCCTGGTCCGCTCGGTGCAGTGGCGCACCGGTATCGCGGCCCGCCAGCTCGGCGAGCTGGACAAGGCGCGGACGACCCTGGCCGCGGTGGTCGACCTGTATTTCGAGGCCCATCACGACGCGGGCGCCGCGCGAGCGCTGTGCTCGCTCGGCATCACGCTGCACCACCAGGGCGGCCTCGTCGAGGCGGCGGCCAAGCTCCAGGAGGCCATGGACCTCCAGGCCTCACCCGAGCTGGCGGCCGACCGTGCCTGGACGATGCACGCGCTCGCGGCGGTGGAGCGCGACAGGTCCCGGCTCGGCCAGGCTCTCGGGCTCCTCACCGAGGCGCTGGTCCTGCACCGTGAGAGCGGCTCCGTGCACGGCGAGGCCTGGGCCCACTTCCAGCTCGGCCAGCTCGGTCTGCGGATGGGCGACGTCCCGCGCGCGGAGCGTGAACTGCGCGAGGCGCTCGATCTGTACGGCCGTACGCGCGACGCCCGCGGGGAGGCCTGGGCGCTCACCCAGCTCGCCCGCGCGAGACTCGTCGAGGGCGACCCCTCCGCCGCGGTCGACGGGCTGCGCCAGGCGGCCTCCCGGCACCGCGACAACGAGGACGCGCGCGGCGAGGCCTGGACGGTCTACTACCTGGGCCAGTCCCTGGAGGAGACCGGCAGCCTGGACCAGGCGGTGCGGGAGCTGGAGCGCTCCCGGACGATGTTCTCGCGCATGCGGGACGTCTACGGGCTGGCCTGCGCCCGCCACCACTCGGCCCGCGTGACCCGCGACCAGCGCGCCGCGCAGACCGGCTCCCTGCGGAACTCGGGCTTCGCCCGCCAGCTCCTGGTCGACGCCCGCGCGGACTTCCAGCGCATCGGGGTCGCTCACGGCGAGGCGTGGACCTGCCTGGAGCTCGCCGTCGTCGACGCGGGCAACGCCCGTACCCAGCAGGCGCTGACCCTGTGCGACGAGGCCGTCGGCCTCTTCACCTCGTACGGCGACCGCCGCGGGGAGGACTGGGCCCGCTTCCTGCGCTGCACCCTGCTCCCCTACGCGGCGCCGGGCGGCCACGAGGTGGGCGCCGCGGTGGCCGTGGAGGAGCTGTCGCAGCTCGGGCGGGCCGGCCACGCCACCCGCGACGGCCGGCTGGACGACTTCATCGAGGCGTACCGGCTGCTGCTGGAACGGGGAGTGGACCTGGACGCCGGGTGGCAGGCCTGGCGCCTGGGCATGGTGCCGGGACGGCACGCCCGCGATGTGATGGGCGTGCCCGTGACGACGTGACGCGGCGGCGGCCTCCGACCGCGACGGCGGCGGCGTGAGGCGGGCGGCCCCGCGGGCACATGGCGAAGCCCGGTGTGCGCCCGCGGGGCCTCACACCGGGAGTCCGGTCATGGCTGACGGCCGCCGGTCAGGCCGGTGGCGTGATGGCCGCCGGTCAGGCCGGTGGCGCCGCTCAAGCCCGTGGCCGGGGCTCCCGCGGGTGCCTGCCCGGCCCCGCGCGGGCGCCCGCTCAGCCCTTCGCGGGAGCGGTCTTCCCGCCGGATCCGGAGCCGTCGGCGGACACCGCCTCGTTCTCGGGGTCCTGCTCGAAGGAGACCTTGCCCATGTGTTTGCTCATGGACTTCATCAGACCCCAGACGGCCAGGGCCATCACCGCGAAGACGATGAAGCCGAGGACGCCGGGGGTGACCTTGTTCTCGTCGACCTCCTTGGCGAGGGGGACGAGGTGCGTCAGTGCCAGGCTTGCGCTCATGTCAGGCATTGTCGCGGATGCCCGCAAAGAGGTCGTCCTCGGGGAGGGATGTGTCCACGAGGGACTTCGCGAGCTCGTACTCCTCGGTCGGCCAGACCTCCCGCTGGACGTCCATGGGGACCTTGAACCAGCCGCCGTCGGGGTCGATCTGCGTGGCGTGCGCGATCAGCGCCTTGTCACGGATCTCGAAGAAGTCCGCGCACGGAACGTGCGTGGTCAGCGTGCGCTCGGTGCGCTCGAACTCGCTCCAGCGCTTCAGCCAGTCCCCGTACGGCGACTCCATCCCGCGGTCCAGGAGCGCGTGGTGCAGCGCCTCGGTGCGCGGGCGGTTGAAGCCCTGGTTGTAGTAGAGCTTCCGCGGCCGGTACGCCGGGCCGAACTCGGACTCCGGGTACTTCTCGGTGTCCGTGGCGCCCTCGAAGGCCACCATCGAGATCTTGTGGGTCATGATGTGGTCGGGGTGCGGGTAGCCACCGTTCTCGTCGTACGTGGTGATCACCTGCGGGCGGAACGAGCGGATCTGCTTGACCAGCTCGCCGGCCGCCTTGTCGACGTCCTCCAGGGCGAAGCAGCCCTCGGGCAGCGGCGGCAGCGGGTCGCCCTCGGGAAGCCCCGAGTCGACGAAGCCGAGCCACTCCTGCTTGACGCCGAGGATCTCGCGGGCCTCGTCCATCTCCTTCTTGCGTACCTCGTGGATGTTCTCCTCGATGTACTTGTCGCCCTGAAGCTTGGGATTGAGGATGGAGCCGCGCTCCCCGCCCGTGCAGGTCACGACCAGCACGTCCACCCCCTCGGACACGTACTTCGCCATGGTGGCCGCACCCTTGCTCGACTCGTCGTCGGGGTGGGCGTGCACGGCCATCAGTCGCAGCTGGTCAGTCAAGACTCAATCCTCGGTCAGTCGGCTGTCGCCTGAGTCGGCTGTCGGCGCCCGGCGTGATTCCGCGCTGTGGGCGGCTTCTATAGTGACGGAATCGGGGGGCGATTAATTCCGGGGTCCGTCCCCGTGACCCGGCCGAGAGGACGATCATGAGTACGTCGAGCACGCGGCTGCCCGAGGGGCGGTACGGCCGCTCCGCGGACGAGCGGGCCGACCGGAAGCTCAGGATCATCGGCGGTGTCCTGGGGGTCGCCCTGATCGGCGTGGTCGGCTGGTTCGGCTACGACTACATCGCCGGGTCCAAGATCAGCGCGCAGGTGATCACCTTCAAGGCGGTCTCGGACCGCGCGGTCGAGGTGCACCTGGAGGTGCACAAGGACGCCGGTACGAAGGGCTACTGCACCCTGCGTTCGCAGGACGCCGACGGCCTGGAGGTGGGCCGCGCGGACTTCCGTTTCGACCAGGACTCCTCCCGCCTCGACAAGGTGGTCACCCTGCGTACGACGGCCCGGGGCACCACGGCGGAACTCCTCGGCTGTCACGCGGGCTGAGCTGCACCGCCGGCCCGGCCCCGACGCCATCGGCGCGGGCCGGAATCACTCTGGGCGACCAACGGCCGACCAGTGGCTGACCAGCGTTGATGCAATTCTGATGTCTTATGTCCTCCCCTCCGAGCCGCTGAATTGTTAGGCTCGTGGTTTCGCCCACCCGTGAGAGAACATGCTTCTGGGTAGGGCGATGCTTTGTATTCCCAGTACCTACGAGGAGCACCTGTGACCCAGACCAGTGAGAACGTCACCTGGCTGACCCAGGAGGCGTACAACCAGCTCAGGGCCGAGCTGGAGTACCTGTCTGGTCCTGCGCGCACGGACATCACCGCCAAGATCGCGGCCGCGCGCGAGGAAGGCGACCTGCGCGAGAACGGCGGGTACCACGCGGCCAAGGAAGAGCAGGGCAAGCAGGAGCTCCGCGTGCGCCAGCTCACCCAGCTCCTGGAGAACGCCAAGGTCGGCGAGGCTCCCGCGGCGGACGGCGTGGTCGCGCCGGGCATGGTCGTCACCATCGCCTTCGACGGCGACGAGGACGACACCCTGGACTTCCTGCTCGCCTCGCGCGAGTACGCGAGCTCCGCCATCGAGACGTACTCTCCGCAGTCCCCGCTGGGCTCCGGCGTGAGCGGCAAGAAGGTCGGCGAGGACGCCCAGTACGAGCTGCCGAACGGCAAGCTCGCCTCGGTCAAGATCCTGAAGGCCGTGCCGTACCAGGGCTGAGCCCAGGACCGGCGACGACGATGCCCCCGGCAGCACGCCGGGGGCATCGTCATGTCCGCGTCGGTCAGGGCAGGGGCGTCACGCCGTCGCCGAGCGGTACTTGCGGACGGCGAGCGTCCGGAAGATCACCACGATCAGGACCGAGTAGATCACCGAGGCCCAGACGGGGTGCTGCATGGGCCAGGCCTCGGACGTCGACACGCCCGGGTTGGCGAACAGCACCCGGCATGCCTGGACGGTGGCGCTGAACGGGTTCCAGTCGGCGACATGCCGCAGCCAGGGGGTCATGTTGCTGGTGTCCACGAACGCGTTCGAGATGAACGTGACCGGGAACAGCCAGATCAGGCCGCCGGACGTGGCCGCCTCGGGTGTCCGCACGGACAGGCCGATGAGCGCGCCGATCCAGGTGAACGCGTACCCGAGCAGGAGCAGCAGCCCGAAGGCTCCGATGACGCGGAACGCGTCGGTGCTGCCGTTCGAGCCGACCCGCCAGCCGACCAGGACGGCGACCACCGCGAGGACCAGCAGGGTCAGCGCGGTCTGCACGAGGTCGGCCAGGGTGCGGCCGGTCAGCACCGCGCCCCGCGCCATGGGCAGCGACCGGAAGCGGTCGATCAGGCCCTTGTGCATGTCGTCGGCGATACCCGCGCCGGCGCCCGCGGTCGCGAAGGTGACCGTCTGGGCGAAGATGCCGGCCATCAGGAAGTTCGTGTAGTCGGCGGCGCTGGTGCTGCCGCCGATCTTCATGGACCCGCCGAAGACATACGTGAACAGCACCACGAACATGATCGGCTGGATCAGTCCGAAGATGACCATCTCCGGGATCCTGGACATTCTGATCAGGTTCCGCTTGGCGATGACCAGGGAGTCCCGGACGGACTGGTAGACCGGGTTCGAGGGTGCCGTGACCCGCACGGCGTCGCTGACGGCGCTCACTTCACGGCCTCTTTCCTGCTCGTGTCGGTCCGGGCTTCCTTGCCCTTGGCGCCCCGGCCGTCCGCCCGGCCGTCGCCCTCCTCGGCCTTCTCCTCGGCCACGTGGCCGGTGAGGGAGAGGAAGACGTCGTCCAGGGTGGGACGGCGCAGGCCGATGTCGTCGATCTCGATGCCGCGGCCGTCCAGCTCGCGGATCACTTCCGCGAGGAGCTTCGCGCCGCCGGTGACGGGCACGGTGAGCTTGCGGGTGTGTTCCTCGACCGTCGTCTCGCCCTTGCCGAAGCCGCGCAGCACCTCGGAGGCGGTCGCGATGTGCTCGCGATCGTGCACGACGACCTCGACGCGCTCGCCGCCGGTCTGTGCCTTGAGCTCGTCGGCGGTGCCGCGGGCGATGACGCGGCCGTGGTCGACGACGCAGATGTCGTGCGCGAGGTGGTCGGCCTCTTCGAGGTACTGGGTGGTCAGCAGCAGGGTCGTCCCGCCGGAGACGAGCTGCTTGATGACGTCCCAGAGCTGCTGACGGTTGCGCGGGTCGAGGCCGGTCGTGGGCTCGTCCATGAACATCACCGGGGGCGACACGACCAGGGCCGCCGCGAGGTCGAGACGGCGTCGCATGCCGCCCGAGTACGTCTTCGCGGTGCGGTCGGCGGCGTCGGCGAGGTTGAACTGCTCCAGGAGCTCGTCCGCGCGGACCTTGGCGGCCTTCGCGCGCATCTGGTAGAGCTGTCCGACCATCTGGAGGTTCTCGCGGCCGGTCAGGTATTCGTCGACCGCCGCGAACTGCCCGGAGAGGCCGACCCTGCGCCGTACCGCGTCGGGGTCCTTGAGCACGTCGACGCCCGCGACGACGGCCTTGCCGCTGTCGGGGCGCAGCAGGGTCGTCAGACAGCGGACCGCGGTCGTCTTGCCCGCGCCGTTCGGCCCGAGCAGGCCGAGGACGGTGCCTTCCGGGACATCGAGGTCGACGCCGTCCAGAGCCCTTACGTCACCGAAGGTCTTCACCAGGCCTTCGGCGTAGATGGCGCCTGGCATGAGTGTTCTCCACGTCGTTGGGGATTTTGGGGTGTGCGCATGCTTTCGGATGTGCGTGTACTGGAGACTCGCGCACGACGAAAAAGTCATCGGCCCGGCCCCGTCGGCGCCGATCCGCGGACCCACCGTAACGCGATGTATCGCGTCACTCAATGGAATTTCCCGAAGCGGGAAGACCGGCCCCCCACGGGCTGCCGCGCCCTCAGTCGATGACCGTGTACCCCGCCTCGCGCAGCGCCGCGTTCACCTCGGCGCAGTGCTCGTGCCCCTTCGTCTCCAGGTGCAGCTCGACCTCCACCTCCGTGAGCCCGAGCCGTGGATCGGTCCGTACGTGGCTCACATCGAGGACGTTAGCGTCCGCCACTGACAACACCCCGAGAAGCGTGGCGAGGGCACCGGGCCGGTCGGTGAGCCGCAGCGTGACCGCCAGGTAGCGGCCGCCCGCCGCCATGCCGTGCCGCAGGATGCGCTGCATCAGCAGCGGATCCACGTTCCCGCCCGACAGCAGCGCCACGACCGGGCCCTCGAAGGTGCCGGGGTCGCGCAGCAGCGCCGCGACGGAGCTCGCGCCGGCCGGTTCGACGACCAGCTTGGCGCGCTCCAGGCACAGCAGCAGCGCGCTGGACAGATCGTTCTCGGAGACCGTACGGACCTCGTCGACCAGCTCCTCGACCAGGCGGAACGGCACGTCGCCGGGGCGGCCGACCTTGATGCCGTCGGCCATCGTCGCCGGGTTCTCGACCGACACCGGCCGCCCCGCCGCGAGCGAGGGCGGATACGCCGCCGCGCCCTCCGCCTGCACCCCGATGATCCGGACGTCCGGGCGCAGCGACTTCACGGCGACGGCCACGCCCGCCGCGAGCCCGCCGCCGCCGATCCCGAGGACGATCGTGCGCACCTCCGGGCACTGCTCCAGGATCTCCAGGCCGACCGTGCCCTGCCCCGCGATGATGTCGGGGTGGTCGAAGGGGTGGATGAAGACCGCGCCCGTCCGCTGCGCGTACTCCTGCGCGGCGGCCAGGGTCTCGTCGACCACCTGCCCGTGCAGCCTCACCTCGGCGCCATAGTCGCGGGTGGCCGCGACCTTGGGCAGCGGGGCCCCGTTCGGCATGAACACGGTGGACCGCACACCGAGGAGCGCGGAGGCGAGGGCGACGCCCTGCGCGTGGTTGCCCGCGCTCGCGGCGACGACGCCCGCGGCGCGCTCCTCCGGGAGCAGGCCCGCGATCCGCACGTAGGCGCCGCGCAGCTTGAACGATCCCGTCCGCTGGAGGTTCTCGCACTTGAACTGCACCGGTGCGCCCACGAGCTGGGACAGATACCTGCTGCCCTCCATCGCGGTCACCCGCGCCACACCCGACAGCATCTTCTGCGCGCCGCGCACGTCGTCGAGCGTCACACTGGGAAAGGAGTCAGCCCTGCTGTAGCTCATGACCGTCAGTCTCGCAGTTCACGCGGGCGCACTCCCGTGGTGACCACGCTCCGAGACTCGGTTTGCTCAGCGCCGGTACGGCCCGCGCCCCGGCCGCGTAACCTGTCCCCCAACCCAGCTCCCCACGCATGAATTGAGCCCCCGGCCATGCCCACTACACCAGAGATGTCGATGGACATGACGACCGTCGGTGACACCGGTCTTCTCGAAGCCCTTCAGCACGAGGTCGCGGTCTTCGCGCGCCGTGCGGAACAGACCCGGCTCGGCGGGGTGGGGCAAGTGCGCAACTCCATGGACCGGGCCGCCTACCTCCTGCTCAACCGCCTCGACAAGGAAGGCCCGATGGGCGTCAAGGCGCTCGCGGCAAGCATGGGGATCGACTCCTCGACGGTCACCCGGCAGGTCGCCCCGCTGGTCGACACCGGGCTCGTCAAGCGCACCTCGCACCCCGAGGACGGGCGCGCCGTGGTGCTCCAGCTCTCCCCGCGCGGCCAGTCCCGGCTGGACGAAGTGCGCACGTCCCGGCGTCAGTTGATGGCCGAGCTGACACACGATTGGGCGCCGGAGGAGCGTGAGGTGTTCTGCGCGCTCCTCACGCGCTTCAACGGCGCGCTCTCCGCCCGCCAGGCGGCCCAGGGAATGCCGGCGCCGGAGGCCGAACAGGCCTCCTGAGCCGCACCCGGGGCAGGCGGTGGGTCGTGCCCGGGACCGGGCAGCCGGCCGCACCCGGAACCGGGTACCAGGCCGCATCCGGAACCGGGCGGCGGGCCACGCCCAGGACAGGCCATGGGCCGCGCCGGTCGCAGGCCGCGGGCCGTGCCCAGCACCTCCGGGCGTCCGCCGCCCCGCACGCGCGCGTGCATGTGCTCCGAACTCTTGACCGGAAGGCGCCCCCTGGCCTCATATGAGACCGGGTCCTCGTCGTACGGGGTGCGACGGGTCGCACGGTCGCACGCGGCCGCGGGCCTTCTCAGGGGGCATCCTCAGGCGGGAGGCATGGTGCGAGAACGGCGTGCCTCCCAAGGCGTTCGCCGGGCCCGGGAGTTCGAGGCCTTCGTGGCGGGCGCGGCGGGGCGGCTGCTGCACACCGCCACGCTGCTCACCGCGGAGCCCCGGGACGCCAACCCGCGCGCGCGGCGGCTGCTGACGCAGGTCCTCGCCCATACGTACGCCTCCTGGGACCGGCTGCACGGCGAGGATCCCTACGACAGCGCCCGCCGGCAACTGGCCGCACGCTTCCAGCGCACCGCCTGGCACCAGTACGGGAGCTTCGGGCGGCGGCGCACCTCCCCGGACCACGTCCTGGCCGCCCTCACGCCCCAGGAACGGCTGATCCTCGTCCTCAGGCTGTACGAGGGGGTCGCCGAGGAACAGGCGGCGGCCCTGCTCGGGCTTCCCGCGGAACGGGTGGGGGCGATCTGCGCCCGTGCCATGGCGACGCTGCTGCACCCGCCCCGCGACCCGGCACCGGCCCTGGAGGTGGCGCCGTCGTGAACCTGTCGGAGCGCGAGGCCGCCGTACGGCGGATGCTGGAGCAGGCACCTGGGCCCGTGGTGCCGCCGGACCTGTACGGCGAGGTCGTACGCCGCGGACGGCGCGTGCAGCGCCGCGCGAGAGCGGTGCGGGGGCTGCTGTGGCTGGCGCTGCTCGCCGCGGCCGTCGTCTTCGCCGTCTGGGCGGCGACGGCCCGTCCGTGGGTGGAGCCGCCGTCGGACACGACTCCACCACTGACGGGCTGGTGACCGGGCCCCGCTGACGACGGGCTGGTGACCCGGGCCCCGCCGACGGGCCGGGTGAGCGGGATTCCGTCGCTGACGGGCCGGTGACCGTACGCCGCTGCCCGCGGGCCGGTGGTCCGGCGCGCGGGCAGGGGTGGCGGGTCCGGGCAGGCGGTGACTGTGGGCCGGTGGGGGCCCGGGAGCCGCCGCCCCCGGATCAGCCCAGGGCCTGCTGCAGATCCTGGAGCAGGTCGTCGATGTTCTCGATGCCGACGGAGATGCGGACGAGGTCGGCGGGGACCTCAAGGGCCGAACCGGCGACCGAGGCGTGCGTCATGCGGCCCGGGTGCTCGATCAGGGACTCCACCCCGCCCAGCGACTCACCGAGCGTGAACACCTTGGCACGGTTGCAGACCTCGACGGCCGCCTCCTCGCCGCCCTCGACCTGGAAGGAGACCATGCCGCCGAACGCCCTCATCTGCTTGGCGGCGATCTCGTGACCGGGGTGCTCCGGGAGACCCGGGTACAGAACACGCGTCACGCGTGCGTGCCGGGTGAGCATGTCGGCGATCCGGCCGGCGTTCTCGCTGTGCCGGTCCATGCGCACGGAGAGTGTCTTGGTGCCGCGCAGCACCAGCCAGGAGTCGAAGGGCCCGGCGACCGCGCCCATCGCGTTCTGGTGGTACGCCAGCTCCTCGCCGAGTTCCTGGTCGCCGGTGATCAGGGCGCCGCCCACGACGTCCGAGTGGCCGCCCATGTACTTGGTGAGGGAGTGCACGACGACGTCCGCGCCGAGCGCGAGCGGCTGCTGGAGGTAGGGGGTCGCGAAGGTGTTGTCGACGACGAGCCGGGCGCCCGCCTCGCGCGCGATCTGCGCGATCACGGCGATGTCGGTGATGCCGAGGAGGGGGTTGGAGGGCGTCTCGACCCAGATCGCCTTGGTCTTCGGGGTCAGTGCGGCCCGTACCGACTCGGGGTCGCTGGTGTCGGCCACCGACCACTCGACGCCCCACCGGGACACGACCTTGGCGAAGAGCCGGAAGGTGCCGCCGTACGCGTCGTTGGGGATCACCACGTGGTCACCGGGGCTGAGCAGCGTACGCAGCAGGCAGTCCTCGGCCGCGAGTCCCGACGCGAAGGCGAGCCCGCGGCGGCCGCCCTCCAGTGCTGCGAGGTTCTCCTCCAGTGCGGTCCTGGTGGGGTTGGCGCTGCGGCTGTACTCGTAGCCGCCGCGCAGGCCGCCGACGCCGTCCTGCTTGTAGGTCGAGACCTGGTAGATCGGCGGGACGACCGCTCCGGTGAGGGGATCGGCGGTGTTGCCCGCGTGGATCGCGAGCGTCTCGAAATGCTGACTGATGTGCCTGTCGCTCATGAGTCCCGAGCCTAGTGCTCCTTACGCGTTCGTGACGGCGTACACCCGGCCGCGGAGCGGACCTTCGCGCAGAGCGTGAGGTGTACACCCGGGACCGGAGCAGACCTTCGCGCAGAGCGTGACGGACCGGGTTGGCCAATTGTCGGACCCGTCTGGTTCGCTGGAGGCATGCAGATTCTCTGGGTCCTGATGGCGCTGGCCATGTTCAGCGTGGTCCTGCTGCCGGTGTTCCGGCGCAGGCGCTCCGGTATACAGCTCGTCACGCCCGGTGACCCGGACGCCGCGGACCCGGCGAACTACGGCTTCCTGCTCCAGGAGGAGCTGGACATCCGCATGCCGGGACCGGACGCGGATCTGCTGAACGTCCTGGACGTGGTGCAGCGGACCCAGGACTACCGCGCGGCCTCGCAGCTCCTGGCCGGCACGGAGACCGGGGGCGAGACCCGCTGGCAGCGGGTGCAGGCCTTCGCGGGCGCCGCGTCGCTGGAGCTCCAGCAGCGGCCCGGCGGGGTCAGCGAGACGCCCGGCGGACAGTGGCTGCGGGTGTGGCGTGCCGAGGCCCCCAAGGACGCGGGCGGCGCCGCGGTGCACGCCGAGTTCCTGGTGCAGCAGGCCTGGCGGACGTCGACGCCGGGTACCGACGACTTCCGGATCATCATGGAGGAGGCGCGGTCCGCGTGCGGCGACGCGGCGCTGCTGTCCCCCGGTGACCCGATCCCGTACATCATCGAACTGTCGGTGGCGCGTGGGCTCGGCTACTCCCAGCCGGAGTTCGAGAAGCTGTGGCTGAAGATCCTGGACCGCGCGCCCTCCCACATGGGCGCGCATCTGGCGGCCCTGCACTACTGGTGCGAGAAGTGGCACGGCTCGCGGGAGACGGCGTACGCCTTCGCGGAGGCCGCGGCGGCACGCGCGCCGGAGGGCTCCCTCCTCGCGGCGATGCCGCTGTTCGCGGTCTTCGAGCACCTGCCCGAGGTGAACCTCGTCCGCAGCTTCTACCAGAGCGAGGTCGTGACCAAGTCCGTCCACGGCGGGCTGTACGCGGTCCACGCCGCCCGCCCCGACGACCCGATGCTCGCGCACGTCCGCCATCTGCTGGTCTGCTTCCTGGTCCGCGGCGAGCGCTGGTCCGAGGCGATGGGCCAGTTGGTGCACGTGGACGGCCACGTCGGTGCCCTGCCCTGGACCCTGAGCCAGGACCCGGCCGCGGACTACGCGATATACCGCGCGCTGGCGGTCGCCGGGTACGAGGCCAACGGCGGCAGCCCGGCGACACTGTCGCACTGAGGGCGGCGCGCGAGGCGAGGGCGGCCCGCCCCGGGGCCGGATGAGCGCGGGGCCCTGGGATTCGGTTGCCCTCCGGGCGCTCCCGGGCTACAAACCACACATGGCCGACATCCAGGGCTCGTACGACGATCTCTTCATCGCTGTGCCCCTCGCACTGTCCACGATGCTGGACGAGGGCGACGCCGGTGCCTCGGTGGCCGTCTTCGTGGACGGCGAACCGGTGGTGGACGTCTGGGGCGGCTTCACCGACGCGGACCACACGAGCCCGTGGCAGCGGGACACGATCACCAACGTCTGGTCCGTGACCAAGACGATGACGACGCTGTGCGCGCTGATCCTGCTCGACCGGGGCGAGCTCGACCTGGACGCACCGGTCGGCCGCTACTGGCCGGGGTTCGCCCGGGCGGGCAAGGAGAAGGTGCTGGTGCGGCACCTGCTCGCGCACACCGCGGGCCTGCCCGACTGGGACGGACCGATCGAGGACCTGTACGACTGGCCGTCCGCCACGGCGCGCCTGGAGGCGCAGACCCCGCAGTGGGAGCCGGGCAGCGCGGCCGGGTACCACTCGCTGACCCAGGGGTTCCTGGTGGGCGAGGTGGTCCGCCGGATCACGGGCATCAGCCTGGGCGAGTTCTTCGCGCGGGAGGTCGCGGGCCCGCTGGGCGCCGACTTCCACATCGGGCTGCCCGCCGGACACGACCACCGGGTGGCCCTCACGATCCCGCCGTCCGGCCAGGACGAGAACTACACCGCGAGCGCGCCCGGCGGCACGGCACCGGGCACCACCACCGCGAGCGTACGGGTCCGTGACGGCAACAGCGTGGCCTGGCGCCGTGCGGAGATCCCCGCGGCGAGCGGCTACGGCAACGCCCGCTCGGTCGCGCTCGTGCAGTCGGTCATGGCCTGCGGAGGAGCGCTGGGCGGCACCCGGCTCCTGTCACCGGCGGGCTGCGAGCTCGCTCGACAGGAACAGTTCCGGGGCGAGGACCGCCGCCTGGGCATGCCCGTCCGCTGGGGCCTGGGCTACGGCCTGTTCGACACCGGCCTCGGCTGGGGCGGCTGGGGCGGTTCCCTGGTCGTGGTCGATCCCGACCACCGCATGGCGGTGGCCTACGTGACCCACCAGATGCGCGAACCGGCGAACGACCAGCGGGGCATGGAGTTGCTGATGTCCGCCTACGACGGTCTCCAGGGCCTGAAGCCCTGACGCAACGGATCTCAGGCCGCCGTCTCCGTCTCCGTCTCCGTTTCCGGCCCGGCCCGGCGCCGGCGGCCGCCCCTTCTCACCGCGGCGAAAATGCGTGGCCCTCGCTCCCGCCCCGCAGCACGATGTACTGCATGCAAGAACCGCACCGCGCCATCCGGGCACGCCACACGGCGTCCACGATCACCGTCTACCAGGCATACCGTCCCGAGATCGGTCTGCCCGCCGTCCGCGAGGGTCGTTTTCCCGCCGCGTGGAAGCGGGACCGCATGACATGGATCAAGCCCAGTTTTCTGTGGATGATGTACCGCTGCGGCTGGGGGACCAAGGAAGGTCAGGAGACCGTTCTGGGCGTCGAGATCAGTCGTGACGGCTTCGAATGGGCGGTGCGCAACGCGTGCCTGTCGAGTTACGTGCGCGGAGCGCATCCGGACCGTGCCGCCTGGCAGCGTGAGCTCAGGCGCGCGCCGACCCGCGTCCAGTGGGACCCCGAACGGGACCTGCGGCTGCGGCCCTTGACGTACCGGTCCCTGCAACTCGGCCTCTCGGGCGAGGCCGCGCGGCGTTACGCGGACGAGTGGACGGTCGCCATCCGCGACGTCACCCCACTCGCCCACGAGATCCACGCCCTCGTCGGGGAAGGTGACCTGGACTCAGCCGCCCGGCTGCTGCCCCAGGAAGACCGCTACCCCGGCCAGGACGAACTCATCGCCCACCTGCGGGGATGATCGGAGACGTGTCGGCTCTGCCCGGCCCTAGTGGGCCAGCTCGTAGTCGAACCAGATCCGGTGGGTGCCGTCCGGGTCGACCGCGATGCCGCCCGTCCCGGTGATCCCGGCCAGCGCACCCGTCCCACTGGCCGGCACGATGACGAAGAACTCGCTCTCCCTCCCCTCGCCCAGGGTCGTCGCGGAGTGCGCGAAGTTGAAGGCGCCGGCCTGCCCGTGGAGCGTCCCCTCGAAGGACTCCATGGCGACGTACGTTCCCACCCCGTCGGACTGGTCGAACGCGGCGGTGAACAACGTGGCGGAGCGTCCGGCGATCTCGCCTTCGTACTCCTTCTCCATCGTGGCCACGCCGACGGGCAGCGCCGTCTCGATCGCGGGGCTCGGCACCGGTGCCGGAGTGAAGCCGGAAACCTTGAACGTTCCTGAAGCTCGCATCCCCGGATCGTATGCCGCGCCACTGACATCGCCGCCGAGTTGCGCGGACGGCCTCAGAGTCCCTGGAGCAGGCCCACCATCCCGCCGATGAACGCGCTGGTCAGCGTTGCGGTGACCAGGACGCCCAGCAGAACCCGCCGTCGGCGGGATCCGGTCTCCGGGCCGGTTCGGGCACGTACGGCCGTGGCTCCCAGGGTCAGCACCAGCAGGCCGGACAGGGAGAGCGCCAGCCAGCCGAACGCGGCGGCCACACCGATCTGTTCGTAGCCGTCGGAGGACGTCCGCCGCAGCGCGACCGTGCTGCCGACGGGCAGGTCGCTGTCGACCGTGGCGTCGGTGTCCACCACGGTCCCGTCGTCGGAACGGAAGATGCCGTGGCAGTGCGGGTACCGGTGGCCTCCGGTCTCGCTGTACGAGCAGGCCTGGACGCTGAGGTGGCCGGACGTGCCCGCCATCCCCGTGGCGTAGGCGAGATGCGTGACCGCGAGCCAGGTCACGGCGGTGCCCGCGACGAACAGACCCGTGATCACCAGCAGTGGGCGCCCTGCCGTCCGGCGGCGCGACACCCGCGACCGGCTCCGGAACGGGGACCGGCTCCGGTCGCGGTTCGCCTTCCGGAGGTTCGTCTTCCGGAAGTTCGTCCGTTCCGTCATCCCGTCCCCCGTTCCCGGTCCCCGCCTGTCCCGATCTCCCACGACGTACAGCAGACACACCAGTGCGCCCGATGGTTGTGGGCCGCGATGCCCGCGGCATGCCCGGCCCCCGTGGCTCCGATCGAGTGGACTTGCCGGAACGTTGATCGGACCGGGGCTCGCGGCGGGGGCGCGGGTGGTGGTGTTGCCGTCTGTTCCCGTGACGGGGACCTGAACCTGATCCGGAAGAGGCGCCCCATGCGACATACCTCCTACCGCCGTCCCCTCGCCGCGGCACTGCTCGCGGCGTCCGTGCTGGCCCCGATGACGACGACGCCCGCCGCGGCCCTCCACGCGTCAGGTGTCCGCCCGACAGGCGTCCACGCGGCGGGCGCGGACGGATACGGCGAGGACGACGACGCGAGCGACAGCCTCGGCCCGGCGCTGAGCGCCCGGCTGGACAAGGCCATCGCGGACGTCCGCGAGCAGGCCGGCATCCCCGGTGTCGTCGTCGGGCTGTGGATGCCCGGCAAGGGGAACTACGTCCGCGCGACCGGAGTCGCCGACAAGACCACCGGCAAGCCGATGTCCGTCGACTCCTACGTCCGGATCGGCAGCGAGACCAAGACGTTCACCGTCACCGCGCTGCTCGAACTCGTCGACCGGCACCGGGTCCGGCTGGACGACCCGATCTCCAAGTACATCCGGGGCGTGCCGAACGGACGTCACATCACGCTGCGCCAGCTCGCCGAGATGCGCAGCGGACTGTTCCCGTACACCTCCGACGCGGACTTCGACCACGACCTGCTCAGCAACCCGCAGCGCGTCTTCACCCCGCGGGAACTGCTCGCGTACGGGTACAGGCACCCCAACACCTTCGCGCCCGGCACGCAGTTCGAGTACTGCAACTCCAACCTCATCCTGCTGGGCCTGGTCATCGAGAAGGTCACCGGTCACAAGCTCCGGGACGTCATCGACGGGCGGGTCCTGCGCCCGGCTCGGCTGCGCCACACGCTGTTCCCGAAGGGGAACGAGTTCCCCGAGCCGCACCCGCAGGGCTACACCGACCAGACGCTGAGCGGCGAGGTCGCGAACTCCACGAACTGGAACCCGAGCTGGGCCTGGGCCGCCGGGGCGATGATCTCGAACCTCCAGGACCTGCGGCACTGGGCCAAGGTCGTCGCCACCGGCACGCTGCTCAGCCCCGAGACCCAGGCACAGCGCCTCAAGACGCTGCCGACCGGCTTCCCGGGAACGACGTACGGCCTCGGCATCTTCAACGCCAGCGGATGGATCGGGCACAACGGCTCCCTGCCGGGATACGAGACCGTGACCGTGTATCTGCCCTCGAAGAAGGCCACCCTGGTCATCATGCTCAACACCGACATCACCTACCAGGGCCAGGAACCGTCCACGCTGGTCGCGAGGGCCGTCACAGAGATCGTCACTCCGGACAACGTCTACGCCGGCGCGGTCGTCGGCCCCTGAGGGGCCGAGCAGCCGGCTGCCGGCGCCCGTGAAGCCGGAGAGGCCGGCAGGGCGTCGAAGGAGAGGTCGTCTCCGGTCGAGAAGCACCGAAGGCGCCGTTCCCGTCGTACGACGGGAACGGGGCCCTCGGGGTGACACCCCCGGGTGTGGCCCAAAGCGGGGGTAGGGAGAGGGGCGGGTGG